>DATJTU010000306.1:0-19134 GCA_035503015.1 Acidimicrobiales bacterium
GTCGAGTCCGACAACGGTCAATCCACGCTCCCTGGCGTGCGGAGCGGCGCGAACGCGGCGGGAGCGGAAGGGCCGATGCAGTTCGAGCCGGCCACGTTCGCCGCCTACGCGGAGCCCGTTCCGGCCGGGGGCGCCGCACCACCGAGCCCCTACGACCCGACCGACGCCGTGTACGCCGCCGTGCGGCTGCTGTGTGCCGACGGGGCGGCCGGCGGGCGGGACATCGCGGGCGCGGTGGAGTCGTACAACCACTCGGCTGCGTACGTGGCGCAAGTGCTCGCGTTGGCCCAGTCCTATGCCGGCTCCGACGGCACCGCGGCGGGTTCCCTCGCCGGGCCCCCCGTCACGGGCGCCGGTGCCGTCGCGGTGGCGTGGGCACTCGAGCAGATCGGCACGCCCTACGTCTGGGGAGGCGAGACGCCAGGGGTGGGCTTCGACTGTTCGGGACTGGTGCAGGCGGCCTACAAGGCGGCGGGTGTCGCGCTGCCGCGCGTCGCCCAGGACCAGTACGACGACACCCCCAAGCTGGCACCGGGCGCCGCCCTCGAGCCGGGGGATCTCGTGTTCTTCGGCGGCGGGGTCACGAGCATCGACCACGTGGGCCTGTTCGCCGGTGTCGTCGACGGTGCCGACGTCATGGTCGACGCGCCGTACACCGGCGCCGATGTCAGGGCGGAGCCGTTCCCGGCCACGGTGGGAGCGCGCTTCGGCGGCCTTCTCTTCGTCGGCGCGACCAGACCCTGATCCGCTCAGCCGCCCCCGGTGCAGCCTGGCCGGTGCGTGTCCTCGCCGAGCACGGCGCCGCAGCCGGAGCAGACCAGCCCCGCCATGCAGGAGGCGTCGCCGCCCTCGCCCGGCTCGAGCTCGTCGTCGCAGGCGGGGCATTCCAGCGTCGAGCCGATCCGACCCTCACGCCCCTCGGCGCTGAGCACCCAAGGGCGCTCCTGCCACGGCGGGCGGTGCCGGACGTGCTGACGGTGTCCGCACTCGAGCAGCGCGACCCAGTCCCCCACGTCGTCCGTCTCGAAGCCCACCATGGCGCGCTGCACGCTCAGTCCTCCTCGAGGAGCACCACCGACGACGGTGCGACGGCGGAGTCGTCGTCTTCATTCTCCACCTCATCGTCGCCGGCGCCCCCCACCCTCGCGACGCCCGCGCTGAGCGTCCCGCCCGCATCGCCCGTTCCGTTGGTCGCGCGGCGCAGCGTCAACACACGCACGGCGTGGCGTTCTTCTTCGAGGAGCTTCTGCCGCGCGTCCAGCAGGTCGAACTGCGTGATGAGGCCGACAAGCTCCGTGCGATTCCGGCGCTCGACGACGGGAAGCACGCCGAGCCCGAGATGGGCCATGCGGTCCGCAACGTGGCGCAACACCTCGTCGGGGTACGCGAAGGCCCGTGGCCGGATCATCACCTCCTCGACGAGCCGCGCCGGCTGTCCCCTGGACTCCAGGACGGCCGACCACGGGAGCAGCCCCACGAGCCGTCGTCGCGCCAGGACCGGATAGAGCCGCTGCCGCCGCTGCGTCGATCCCTCCGGGAGGGCCGCGTAGACCTCCCCCACCGGTTGTCCGGGGCTGACGGTCACGACGTCGGTGTCCATGACCTCGCGGACGAAGGTCGCCTCCAATGGGTCCACGGCGTACTCGCGCATGACGTGAAAGCCGCGGCGGGCCACCTTCTCGGTCAGGATCGACCGCTTCAGCACCAGGACGCTGACCAGATGCGAGATCGTGGCCGCCACGAGCAGCGCGAGGAGGCTGTTCCCGTCGTGGGTCAACTCGAAGGCGAACACGATCGCAGTGAAGGGCGACCGAGTCACGCCGCCGAGTGCGCCGGCCAGGCCGATGAGCGCCCAGACGCCGGGCGTCGTGCCGGGCAGCACATGACCGAAGATCCCCCCGACCGCGGCGCCCAGCATCAGGACGGGCGCCAGGATGCCGCCGCTGGTGCCGCTGCCGAGGCCGGCCGACCAGATCGTCAGCTTCACGACGAAGAGCAGCGCGAGCACCGACACGCCGAGTTGTCCGAGGAGCTCGGCGTGGATGGTGTCGTACCCGACCCCGAGCGCGCGGGGTTCGAGCATGCCTCCCAGGCCGATGATCAGGCCGCCGATCATCGGCCACCACATCCAGTCCACCTTGCCGGTCAAGAGTTTGAACGCGTCCTCGCAGCGGTAGACGGCCTGCGTCATCAACCACGCGCACAAGCCCGTGACGAGGCCGAGCGCGGCCGCGCCGAAGAGCACCACCCCGCCGAGCGGGCCGTGGGCGGGTGTCGGGAAGATGGGTTGGGGGGTCAGCAACCCGGCGCCGGCGAGGACCATGCGCAGCCCGTCGGCGGTGGCGGCCGCCAACCCGATGAGGATCATGGATCTCGGCTTGAACTCGAAGGCCAGCAGCTCCACGCCGAACAACGTCGCGGCGACGGGGGTGCCGAACACCGCGCTCATGCCTGCGGCCGCGCCCGCCACCAGCAGGGCCCTGCGCTCTGCCGCGGTGAAGCGGAAGAGCTGGCCGACGACCGACCCGACCGCGCCACCGGTCAAGATGATCGGGCCCTCCGCCCCGAAAGGACCGCCCGAGCCGATACTGACGGCACTCGAAATCGGCTTCAGAAGCGCAAGGCGCGGCTGCACCTTGCTCCCGTTGATCAAGATGCGCTCCATCGCCTCGGGGATCCCGTGACCGCGGATCTGCTCCGACCCGAAACGAGCCATCAGGCCGACCACCAGCCCCCCGCCGACGGGGATCACCACCGCGAGCCAACCCAGCTGGTTCGCGTTCGGTGAGACGAGCCGCACGCTGAGGCGCTGGTAGTACAGCAGGTTCGTCAGGAAGCCGATCATGTCGAGCAACGCCAGGGCGATCCCCGTGGCGAGGACGCCGATCAGGATCGCCAAGGGGACGAGGCGCAGGATGGCAGGCGTCGTCGTGAAGTCCCCGAGGCCGCGCTCTGGTGTCCCCGCGGGGCGAAAGTCCAGGCCGACGACCCCTGATCCTCCCCGACGTCCGCCGCTGAGGGCTCGCCCGCGCCTGGCTCGTGCGTGCCCGGCGTCTCGTCGGGACCATCCACGACTTCCATCGTGTCGCGATGGTATCGTATTACGATGCGTTTGCGAGATGCCGACTACGAGGACCTGTTGACCCTCCGCTCTGGCCTGCGGCGCTTCTTGCGCTGGAGCGAGCAGCAAGCCGAGGAGGCGGGACTGACGCCGGCGCAGCATCAGCTGCTGCTGGCCATCCGGGGTCACAGCGACCCGCGCGGGCCGACGGTGGGTGAAGCGGCGGACTACTTGCTCCTGCGGCACCACAGCGCCGTCGGGCTGGTCGACCGCGCCGTCAAGGCCGGCTTGGTGACACGGGCGCGCGATCCCGAGGACCACCGGGTGGTCCGCCTGCAATTGACGCCGAAGGGGACGAAGCGGCTCGAGACGTTGTCGGCGGCCCACCTCGAAGAGCTCGAGCGGCTCGCCTTGAAGCTGCCGAGTGCGTGGCGCGGGCTGACGCCACGCCAACCGCTGCACGGGCTCGACGCCCGCGCCTGAGCGCCTCCGGGCGGCGCGAACCGGACCGCGCCTGGACCGGGCGGTGCTCCCGGCGCAGGGAGCTCAGGCGGCGTGACCCTCGAGGAGGAAGTCCCGCATCGCCGGCAACGCGCTGGGATCCTGCATGAAGAAGGCGTGCCCGCCGTCGAATACCTCGAGGCGCGCGTTCGGGATGCCACGGGCCAGGAACTCGCTGTTCGACAGCGGCGCGATGCCGTCGTAGCGGCCGGCGCACACGAGCGTCGGACATTGAATCTGGCCCAGTCTCGCTGCAGTGTCGTGATGGCTGCGCGCCTCGAGCTGGAGCACGAGGCCCGGGTCGACCTCGCCGTCGGCGCCGCGCAGGTCGAAGCGGTCACGCAAGAGCTTGACCATGTCGGGGTTGGCCTCGCGCCACGCGGCGTCCCAGCGCGTGTCGATCAATTCGAACCGCTTCGGCAGCGACTCCTCGGGCGACAGCTCGACCAGTTCGTGCAGCGGGTACGACGAGCCGCCGGCTCCTCCTGACGACGTGCAGGCAAGCACGAGGCGACGGACGCGCGCCGGATGCCGGATCGTGAGTTCCTGCGCGACCATCCCACCGAACGAGACACCCGCGACGACGCAGTCGTCCCACCCGACGGTGTCGAGGAGTCCGGCCGCGTCCTCCGCGTAATCGGCCATGGTGTAGGGCCCGGGTGGGGTGGCCGAGCGGCCGAGGCCGCGTTGGTCGTACTGGAGGAGCTCGAAGTCCGAGAAGGCGTCGCTGTCGGCGACGCGCGGTTGCTGGCGTAGATCGCTCCCCGTACCCGAGATGAAGAGAAGCCGGTCCCCCGCGCCGGCAAACTCGCAGTAGAGCTCGATCTCGTTGGCGTGCACGAAGGGCATGGGCGGCACTGTACCGACGGTTCGACGCCGGGCGCCGGGGCCTCGCCAGCCGCCCCTGGCCCCTCCCGGGCGCGGCAAGAACGTACGATCAGAACGCGCCGCGTCCGGGCTCGGAGCGGCCACCAGGACGAACGATGACAGAACTGACCCGATTCAAGCCGGCACTGTTGATGGCGGCGTTTGCCGCGGGGCTGTGGGCGTTGGGCGAGCTCCTGGCGGGTGTGGCCCCGGCCATCCTCGCCTCGCCCTCGGACGTCGGGACCTATCGGGACCTCAACACGGCGGCGGCCTGGTTGCTGTTCGCGGCCTCCGCCGTCGGTGTCGCCGCCACCGCGTCGGTGACGTGGCACCTCTTCGTGTCGCGGCGGTGGACGGTGATGTGGGAGGTCGCTGGCGCGACCGTGTCCACGCTGTTCCTCGCGATCGGGACGCTCGTCATCGCGGCCACGACGCTCCACGAGTCAACCGCCGGCAACGTGCTGACGGCGATCGGCGTCGGCGGGTGGGCGATCGTGGTGCTGGCGGGGGCGGGCCGGCACGCGCTGGCCGAGCAGGACGACCCGGCACTCCCGCGCCAGGCGGTGCTCCGTCTGCTGGCCGCCGGATCCCTCGTGGTCGTCGCGGTGTCCTTCGGGCTCCCCTCGCCGCAGCTCGACGACGCGACCCTGGCCATCTCCGCCGAGGTGCTCTTCGCCGTGGGGTTCGCCGGGCTCGCTGCCGTCGTCATGAGCGCGCGGTCGCGGGCGCTGCTGCGCAGCAAATCCGTCGCGCCGGTCGAGTGGGGACTGTGGCTGCTCGTCGTGAGCGGCCTCGCCGGCGCCGTCGCGGCGGGCATCGTCTACGGGCCACCGCCGACGTCGGTCACGGCGTTCCGGACGGCGTTGCCGATCTCGCCCTTGGTCCAGGTGCTCGCCGTCCTGGCCCTCGGCTGGGCTGCACTGAGCCGCGTCGCCGAGCTCGATGCACCGGCCGGCGCCGCGGGCTGGCCGGACACGCCCTCGCCGGGCGTCCCCGTCACGTCGCCCCCGGCCGTTCCTCCGTCGTGGCAGTCCGATCCGACACAGCGCAACGAGCTCCGCTGGTGGGACGGGGTCCGCTGGACGGACCACGTGCTCAACGGCAACCTCGCCTCGGTCGACCCCCTGCCGCCTCCCGGTCCACCCTTCTGAGCGATGGCGCGGCGGCGCGCCTCGCCGCCGCAGGGGCTCAGCGCAGTGCGAGCTGTCCCGGCACGATCGGTGCCGGCAACGAGGACGTGCCCATGAGCCAGCGGTCGACCGCAGCGGCACACGAGCGACCCTCCGCGATCGCCCACACGATGAGGCTCTGGCCCCGCGTCTGGTCGCCGCACACGAACACGCCGTCGACGTTCGTCGCCCACTCGCTGTCGGCGGTCACCGTGCCGCGCGGCCCGACCTCGACGCCCAGCTCGTCCACCGCGTTGTGCCGTTCGGTCCCGGTGAAGCCCATGGCGAGAAGGACCAGGTCGCACTCGAGCTCGAATTCGCTGCCCGGTACCTCCTCGAAGACGGGACGACCGCCTTCGGTGCGCATCTCGACCGTGTGACCGCGCAGCGCACGCACGGCACCCGCGCCGTCGTCGACGAACTCGGTGGTGGTCACGGAGAAGAGGCGCTCGCCGCCCTCCTCGTGAGCCGAGGACGTGCGCAGGATCAAGGGCCACAGCGGCCACGGGTTGTCGGCCAGCCGGTCGCTCGGCGGCTCCGCCATGATCTCGAGCTGGTGGACCGAGCGCGCGCCCTGGCGGTGCGCGGTGCCGAGACAGTCGGCCCCGGTGTCACCGCCGCCGATGATGATGACCCGCTTGCCCTTGGCGTTGATCGGTGACACGCCGAGCGCGCCCTCCCGCACCAGGTTGGACGGCTTCAGGTACTCCAGCGCGAAGTGGACGCCGTGGAGCTCGCGGCCGGGCGCCGGGAGGTCGCGCGGCATCGTGGCGCCCCCGGCCAGCACCAGCGCGTCGAACTCCGCCCGCACGTCGGCCGCCGGTCGCACCCGCACGTCGGGCCCGTTCGCCGTCCCGAGGCCCCGCTCCTCCCCCGGCTCGACGGGCCCCGGCGCCCCCGCCGCGCCGGCGCCCGCCGCGGGGTCGTGTGCGCTCCCGCCAACCGACGTGGAGCATACGAAGGTCACGCCCTCGCCTTCGAGCTGGGCCAGCCGGCGGTCCAGCACCGACTTCTCCATCTTGAACTCGGGGATGCCGTAGCGCAGCAAGCCACCCGGCCGCTCCGCCCGCTCGAACACGGTGACGGTGTGGCCCGCCCGCGCCAGCTGCTGTGCCGCCGCCAGGCCGGCGGGGCCCGAGCCGACCACGGCGACCGACTTGCCGGTCCGCACCGTCGGCACCTGGGGGGTCACCCACCCCTCGGACCAGGCGCGCTCGACGATCTCGTACTCGATGCGCTCGATGGTCACCGGGTCCTCGTTGATGCCGAGCACGCACGATGCCTCGCACGGCGCGGGACACAGCCGTCCGGTGAATTCGGGGAAGTTGTTCGTCGAGTGCAACCGCTCCATGGCGTCGGGCCAGTCGTCGCGGTAGACGAGGTCGTTCCACTCTGGGATCAGGTTCCCGAGTGGGCAGCCGTCGTGGCAGAACGGGATGCCGCAGTCCATGCAGCGCGCGCCCTGCTCCTTCACCGAGTCCTCGGGGAAGGGCTCGTAGACCTCGCGCCAGTCGCGCAGGCGCACCGGGATGGCGCGCCGGCGCGGCAGCTCGCGGCCGTACTCCATGAAGCCGGTCGGCTTACCCACGGGACTCACCCATGCGCCGCCTCCATGACCGCCTCGTCGACCGACCGGCCCTCCGCCTCGGCCTGGCGGGTCGCCTCGAGGATGCGCCGGTAGTCCCGCGGCATGACCTTCACGAACTCGAGCACCTGGGTGTCCCAATCCTCGAGCAGGCAGGCGGCCACGGCCGACTCGGTCTCGACCCCGTGGCGCTCCACCAGGGCGTGGAGACGGAAGCGGTCCTCCCCGTCGAGCGGCTCGACGTCGACGAGCTCGAGGTTGACCCGCTGGCCGAAGGTGCGCTCCGGGTCGTAGACGTAGGCCATCCCGCCCGACATGCCGGCCGCGAAGTTACGCCCGGTCGGCCCGAGGACGACGACCAGGCCGCCGGTCATGTACTCGCAGCCATGGTCGCCCACGCCCTCGACCACGGCCGTCGCGCCCGAGTTCCGCACGCAGAAGCGCTCGCCCACCTGGCCCCGGATGAAGACCTCACCGGCGGTGGCGCCGTAGAGGATGACGTTGCCGGCGATGATCTGGTCCTCGGCGGCGAACGGCGAGTCCGCCGGCGGCCGCACCACCAGCCGCCCGCCTGAGAGGCCCTTGCCGAAGTAGTCGTTGGCGTCGCCGTGCAGGCGCATGGTCACGCCACGCGGCACGAAGGCGCCGAAGCTCTGCCCGGCCGATCCGAAGAACGTGAGCGAGATGGTGTCCTCGGGGAGGCCCGCCGCGCCGTAGCGGCGGCTGATCTCGGAGCCTAGCAGCGTGCCCACGGTGCGGTCGACGTTGTTGATCGCGAGCTCCATAGAGACCGGCGTGGCGTCGTCCAGCGCAGGCCCGCAGGCGGGAAGGAACTGGTGGTCGAGCGCCTTCTCCAGCCCGTGGTCCTGGAGCCGCAGCTGGCGCCGGCCCATGGTCTCGGGCACGTCGGGCTGGGCCAGGACCGCCGAGAGGTCCAGCCCGGCCGCCTTCCAGTGCGTGACGGCCGCGTCCGTGTCGAGCAGGTCGACGCGCCCGATGGCCTCGTCGAGGGAGCGCAGCCCGAGGGAGGCGAGCAGCTCGCGCACCTCCTCGGCGATGTACTCGAAGAAGGTCTCGACGAACTCGGGCTTGCCGCTGAACTTCGCCCGCAGCGCCGGGGTCTGGGTGGCGATGCCCACCGGGCAGGTGTCGAGGTGGCAGACGCGCATCATGATGCAGCCCGACACCACCAGCGGCGCCGAGGCGAAGCCGTACTCCTCCGCCCCCAGCAAGGCACCGACCAGCACGTCGCGCCCCGTCTTCAGCTGCCCGTCGACCTGGACGACGATGCGGTCGCGCAGGCCGTTGACGAGCAGGGTCTGCTGCGTCTCGGCCAGGCCGATCTCCCACGGGATGCCGGCGTGCTTGAGCGAGGTCAACGGCGCGGCGCCGGTGCCGCCGTCGTGGCCCGAGATCAGCACCACGTCGGAGTGTGCCTTGGCCACACCGGCCGCGACGGTGCCGACGCCCACTTCGGCGACGAGCTTGACGTGGACGCGCGCGGCCGGGTTCGACGACTTGAGGTCGTGGATCAGCTGCGCGATGTCCTCGATCGAATAGATGTCGTGGTGCGGCGGCGGCGAGATCAGGCCGACGCCCGGGGTCGAGCTGCGCGTCCGGGCGATCCAGGGCCAGATCTTGTTCCCCGGCAGCTGGCCGCCCTCGCCCGGCTTCGCGCCCTGCGCGATCTTGATCTGCAGGTCGTCCGCGTTGACCAGGTACTCGCTCGTCACGCCGAAGCGGCCCGAGGCCACCTGCTTGATCGCGCTGCGCCGCAGGTCGCCGTTGGCGTCGGGCGTGAAGCGGTCCGCGTCCTCGCCCCCCTCCCCGGTGTTGGAGCGGCCGCCGATGCGGTTCATGGCGATGGCGAGCGTCTGGTGCGCCTCGGCCGAGATCGACCCGTAGGACATGGCGCCGGTGGAGAAGCGGGTCATGATCGAGGCGATCGGCTCGACCTCCTCGATCGGGATCGGCCCACCGGGTGCGGGCTTCAGCCGCAGCAAGCCGCGCAGCGTGCCGAGGTGCTCGGCCTGGTTGTCGACGGCGGCCGTGTATTCCTTGAAGATCTCGTAGCGCTTGGCGCGCGTCGCGTGCTGGAGCTTGAAGACCGTCTTCGGGTTGAAGAGGTGGAATTCGCCTTCGCGGCGCCACTGGTACTCGCCGCCCACCTCGAGCTCGCGGTGGGCGCGCTCGGTCGGGCGCGCCTCGTGCGCCGTCCGGTGCCGGGTCGCCACCTCGGCGGCGAGCACCGAGAGCCCGACGCCGCCGATGCGCGACGAGGTGCCGGTGAAGTACTCGTCGATGAGCGCGCCGTCGAGGCCGATCGCCTCGAAGACCTGGGCCCCGGTATAGGACGCCACGGTCGAGATGCCCATCTTGGACATGACCTTCAGCACGCCCTTGCAGGCGGCCTTGATGTAGTTGCGCCGAGCCTGGCGCGGCGACACGCCCTCGAGCAACCCCTCCGAGATCATGTCGTCGATCGAGTCCAGGGCGAGATACGGGTTCACCGCGGCGGCACCGAAGCCGATCAGCAGCGCGATGTGGTGCACCTCGCGGGCGTCGCCCGTCTCGATCACCAGCCCGACCTTGGTCCGCGTCTTCTCGCGCACGAGGTGGTGGTGGATGGCGGCGGTCAAGAGCAACGAGGGAATCGGTGCCCAGTCGGCGGTCGCGTTGCGGTCCGACAGCACGATGAGGTTCGCGCCGTCGGCGATCGCCTCGGAAACGCGGCGGCGCACTTCCTCGATGGCGCGCCGCAGCGCCTCGCCGCCTGCCGCGGTCGGCGCGCCCGCGGTCCCCGCCTCGCTGACCTCGAAGAGGCCGTCGATAGCGAAGGCCTTGAAGCCCGGCGTCTCGCCGTGCTCGTTGACGTACATGAGCTTGGCCAGGTCGTCGCGGTCGATCACCGGGAGCGGCAGCAGGATCTGGCGGCACGAGCCGCAACGGGCGTCGAGGAGGTTCGCCTCGGGCCCGATGGTGGCGGCGAGCGAGGTGACCAACTCCTCTCGGATGGCGTCGAGCGGCGGGTTGGTCACCTGCGCGAAGAGCTGGGTGAAGTAGTCGTAGAGCAGGCGGGAACGGTTGGACAGCACGGCGATGGAGGAGTCCGAGCCCATGGAGCCGAGTGGCTCGGTCCCCGTGCGCGCCATCGGCGCCACGATGACCCGCAGCTCCTCGTTCGTGTAGCCGAAGAGGCGCTGGTGGCTGACGACGCGCCCGTGTTGGGGGGTGAGCATCGTGCGTGCCGGCAGGTCCTCGAGGCGCACCTGGTCGGCGGCCAGCCAGTCTTCGTAGGGGTGCTCCGCGGCCAGCTCGGCCTTGATCTCCTCGTCCTCGACCAGGCGGCCCTTGGACGTGTCGACGAGGAACATGCGCCCGGGCTGCAGGCGGCCCTTGCGCACGACGCGCTCGGGCGCGATGTCGAGCACCCCCACCTCGCTGGCGAGGACGACGAGCCCGTCGTCGGTGACCCAGTAGCGCGCCGGGCGCAGCCCGTTGCGGTCGAGCACCGCACCGACCACGGTGCCGTCGGTGAAGCAGACGGCGGCCGGGCCGTCCCACGGTTCCATGAGCGACGCGTGGTAGCGGTAGAAGGCGCGCCGCGCCCTGTCCATCGTGGCGTGGTTCTCCCACGCCTCGGGGATCATCATCAGCACCGCGTGCGGCAACGAGCGCCCGCCGAGGTGCAAGAGCTCGAGCACCTCGTCGAAGCTGGCCGAGTCGCTCGCGCCGGGCGTGCAGATCGGGTACAGGCGCGAGAGGTCGCCCTCGATGAGGGGCGTGTCCAACAACGCCTCGCGAGCGCGCATCCAGTTGCGGTTGCCCGCCAGGGTGTTGATCTCGCCGTTGTGGCAGAGGTAGCGGTACGGGTGCGCCAGCGGCCAACTCGGGAAGGTGTTGGTCGAGAAGCGCGAGTGCACGAGCACCAACCCCGATTCGAACGTGGGGTCGCGCAGGTCGGGGAAGAACTGGCGCAGCTGCTCGGAGGTCAGCATGCCCTTGTAGACGATCGTCCGCGCCGACAACGACGGGAAGTAGAGCCCGTCGACCGCGTGCTCGACGCGCTTGCGCAGCACGAAGGCCTTGCGCTCGAGCGCCATGGTGTCGACGCCCTCGTCGGTCGGGGCGACGAAGAGCTGCTCGATGAGGGGCATCGCACCGAGCGCGGTCGTGCCCAGTCCCCCGGTCTCGGTCGGCACGACCCGCCACCCGAGGACGCGCAAGCCCTCCTCGGCCGCCATCTCGCCGACGACGCGGCGCGCCTTGTGGGCGTCGTCGGCGTCGGCGGGCAAGAAGACCAGGCCGACGGCGTACCCGCCGGCGGCGGGCAGCGTGAAACCGGCAGCCTCGGCGGCCGCGGCGAGGAACCGGTGCGGGATCTGGGTGAGGATCCCCGCACCGTCGCCCGTCTCGACCTCGGCGCCGGACGCGCCACGGTGGGCGAGGCGCTCGAGGACCGAAAGGCCGCGGTCGACGACGCCGTGATCCGGCCGGCCGTGCAGATCGGCGACCATGCCGACGCCGCAGGCGTCGTGCTCGTATGCCGCGTCGTAGAGGCCTATGGCCATCGGCGTCCTTCCGGGTTGGGGGTGGTGATCGACCGGGACGACGTTGGCCCGAAGATGGAAGAACCAGGATACACGACCTCCCCCCTACGCTGGTCACATGTCGGCGCCGTCACAGGTGCACGTGGTGGGGGGCGGGGTCATCGGGCTTGCGTGTGCGTGGGAACTGTCACGCAACGGTCATGATGTGACAGTCGTGGCGCCCGCACCAGGGCGCGACGGCGCGGGGTGGGTGGCGGCGGGCATGCTCGCACCGGTCACCGAGGCGCAGTTCGGCGAGTCCGCGTTGACGACCCTGCTGCGCGAGGGGGCGCGCCTGTGGCCCGCCTTCGTAGCGGCGCTCGAGGCGGCGGCCGGCACGAACGTCGGCTACGACACGAACGGCACGATCACCGTCGCGGTCGATGCGTCCGACCGCGCCACGCTCGACGACCTCCTCGCGTACCAGCGCGCCCTCGGCCTGGCGGCCGAACGGCGCAGCGCCAGCGAGTGCCGTCGCCTGGTGCCGGCGCTCAGCCCCGCGCTGCGCGGCGGCATCGAGGTGCGCGGCGATCACGCCGTCGACAACCGGGCGCTCCTCAGTGCGCTGCTCGGCGCGTGCCGTGCCGGCGGCGTGGCCTTCGTCGAGGCGTCCGTCACGGCGCTCGAGCCCGGGCCCGCGCTGGTCCTCGGGGACGGTCGCCGCATCGGCGCGGACCACGTCGTCCTGGCGGCCGGGACCGGTCTCGCAAGCATCGGCGGGATCGAGGAGCTGGGCCTCCCCCCGCTGCGCGCCGTCAAGGGCCACATCCTGCGTCTCGGGCCGCCGCCGGGATCTGTCCTCGGCCCGCCCGCCGGAGCAGGGGCGCCCCTCCCCCTTCTGCCGCGCACCGTGCGCGCGCTCGTCCGCGGCCGCTCCGTCTATCTCGTCCCACGCCGCGACGGCTCGCTCGTCGTCGGCGCCACCGTCGAGGAACGAGGGTTCGACACCACCGTGCAGGCTGGCGCGGTGCACGAGCTGCTCTGCGACGCCCGCGCCGTGGTCCCGGGCATCGACGAGCTCGAGCTGCGCGAAGCCGCCGCCGGGCTCCGCCCCGCCACCCCGGACAACAGGCCGCGCATCGGCCGGACGTCCCGCGACGGCGTCGTCGTGGCGACCGGGCACTACCGCAACGGCATCGTGCTTGCCCCCCTCACCGCACACGCCGTCGCCGACCTGCTGGCCGAACGGCCGCTGGCGCCGGTCGTCCGGGCCCTGGACCAGTGAGCGCCGTGGCGCTCCAGGTCAACGGCGAGCGCCTCGAGGTCGCACAGGGGACGACGATCGCCGACCTGGTCCGCGCGCTCGTCGACGAGGACGATCCCAAGGGCGTGGCCGTCGCCGTCGACCGCTGCGTCGTGCCGCGCTCGGAGTGGGCGACGACGCCGGCGACGGCGGGCTCCCTCGTCGAGGTCGTGAGCGCGGCCGCGGGCGGTTGAAAACCGCCGCCCCCTCCCGCCCTTGGTCGGCACCGGTCCCCGGTGCCAGAATCGGTCGGATGCCTCCGTCCCCCGGCACCGCGTCCACCGCGTTCGTCCTCGCGGGCGGCGGCACCAAAGGGTCCTTCGAGGTCGGGGTGCTCCAGTACCTCGTCGGGACCGAGGGCATCGTGCCCGATGTCGTGACGGCGACGTCTGCGGGCGCCATCGCCGCCACCGTCCTCTCGCAGGCGCGCACGCGCGACGAGTTCGAGGCGCGCGTCGACGAGCTCGAGCACGACATCCTTGCCTGGAGCCACTCCGACCAGATCTTCGGGAAGCAGCCGTGGCTGGCCGCGCTCGACGGCACCGCGCTCGGCCGCGAGATCCACCAGGAGCTCACCGAGGGGACGCGCCCACCGTTCCCGCTCACGCCGAGCACCGTGCTCGACGGCAGCCAGATCGTCCCGCCGAGCACATCGGACCGCGCCGAACGCCGCCAGGCGCGCAAGGCGCGCCGGCACCGCCAGCGCCACGTGGTGCGCCTCCTGGCCGGCGCCGGCCTCCGGTTCCCCCGCGTCCGCCGCCAGCTCCGCTCGAGCGGCAGCTCCGTGTTGAACCTCGACCCGCTGGCCGGCGCGCTGAGCCATGGCAGTGACGACGGGATGGTGCGTCCCGTCGACCCGGCGCTGGTCGCGCGGCCTGGTCTGCGCCTGCGCCTCGCCGTGGTCGCCTTGCGCGCTGGCGTGCTGCGTTTCGTGACCGAGGACGGCACCATCGTCGAGTCCGACGCCCGCACCCCGGCGCCCGGCGCATCGGCTGGCCCGGTGGACGTGGTGGAGGGCGCCATCGCGTCGGCGAGTGTGCCAATGGTGTTCCCGCCGCACCACATGGCGGACGACGATTACGTCGACGGTGGCGTGGTCGAGATGATCCCGGTCAGCGCGGCCGCGGCGCTCGGTGCGACGCGGATCATCGCGGTCGTGGCGCTGCCGCTCGGCATCACGCGCGACGACCGGGACTACGCCGACGCGCCCGCCGGTTACATCGGGTTGCGTGCCGTCGGGATGATCGGCGTGGCCGAGCGCCAACTGGCCAACCTCGCCGTGCACCTGCCAGAGGGGGCCACACTGACGACGATCGACCCGGTGGTCGACGTGGTCGGGCTGTTCGAGATCGAGCCGGGACTGCTGCGCATAAACAAGGACTACGGGTGGTTGCGTGCGGCCGATCTGCTCGCGGAGGGCGACGCCGCCGTGCTGGCCGACATCGTGGACGGGACGCACGCCATCGTCGAGGCGCGCCGCGAGGCCTGGCGGCTCGAAGAGTCGCTGTGGGGCGCTCGGGCGGACCACGCCGACCCGGGGACGCTCGCACTGGTGCGCGAGCAGAAGGTCCGGATCCATCAGCTCGTCGACCAGCGCAAGCAGCTCGGGTTCCCGATCCCCGAGGGTTGCGCGGCGTGGTGGAGCGACTACGAAGCCCACACCGCCGAGCGCCCGGCGTGGCTGCCGGACGACCCGTCCCCCCGCCACGACTGACCCCATCCGACGGGCCGGCCCGCCTCAGACGGTCTGCGCCTGGTTCTTCCTGTCGATCCAGCCCCGCTGGTAGAAGAGCACGAGCATGCCGATCACCACGACGAGCTCGACCCCGATGCCGAACGCATAGAACGTCCACGCGGGTGCGATGCCGCGCACCAGGTACGCGAAGTTCTGTCCGAAGAAGCCGGTGAGGAAGCTCAGAGGCAAGAAGATGGTGGCGATGATCGTCAACTGCTTCATGACCTGGTTGAGTCGGTTCGACACCGTCGAGAGGTGGGTGTCCATGGCATCGGACAGCAGATCCCGGTAATTGTCGATGAGGTCCGCCAGACGGATCAGGTGGTCGTAGAGGTCGCGGAAGTAGCGCCCGGCGTCGTCGGTCATGCCCGGGATGTCGATCACCCCGTCGTTGATGCTCGCCAGCATGTCCCGTTCGGGTGCGACGACCCGGCGCATCATCATCAGGCTCCGCTTCATCTCGAAAAGCTGGTGCACCTGGTCTTGCGTCGGCTTGGCCAAGATCGCGTTCTCGAGGGTGTCGATCCGCTCGTCGAAGTTGTTCAGCACGGGGAAATAGCTGTCGACCAGCGCGCCGATGACCATGTACACGACAACAAGCTGGAGCGGCGCCTCCGAGCGTGCAACCGGGTGGAGGTCCAGGCGGTCGCGTGCGTGGCTAAGCGGACCGCACTCACCCCGGTGCACGGTCACCACGTAGCGGTCGGTCAAGAAGATGTGTACCTCGGCGTCACCGGTGCGTTTGGGGTCCGCGCCGCGGGCCACCATGAAATCGAAGGTGCCGTAGTCGTCAATGCGCGGCCGCTGCCACCAGCGCTCGCTCGCCTGCACCGCGAGCGGGTGGAATTTGAACGTCGTCGAGAGCAACTCCGAGACCGTGTCCTCGTCGCCGTCCTTGCCGCCAGGGTCGTCCTTGCCGCCCGCGCCGCCAGCGAGGGCTGTGCCGTCAGTGCCGGCCTTGTGGTGCTTGTCGACGTCGTCGAGGTCCAACCAGAAGAAGTCCTTGCCGGCAAGCGCGGCCGCAATGTTCTCCTGGGTGGCGGGGGTGTCGGTGGTTCCCTGGCGGAGGATTCCTTTCAGCACAGGCTCAGTTTCACCTCCGCACGCAGGGAGCCGGTGGATGACCCGAGGGCCCTCAGCCGAAACGCGCCGGGTCGAACGAGTTGGGGAGCAGCACCTCGTCGCGGGGTAGCTCGGTGCTCGTGATTGTGTGCGCCAGCACCCGGGCCGAGTACGGCCCCTGCAAGAGCCCGTTGGCGCCGTGGCCGGTGGCGACCCAGGCGTTCCCCCAACCGGGAACCCGGCCCACTAATGCGCGGTCGTCCGCCGAGGTCGGACGCAGGCCCACCCGGGTCTCGAGGTAGGTGGCGTCGCGCAGGCCGGGCGCGACATTCAGGCACTCGCGCAGCAGCTCGTTGAGTCCCTGGACGGTCACTCGCGTGGAGTAGCCGGCGCCGGCCTCGAACGTGCCGCCGCAGGCCACGCGCCCCCCGGGCCAGGGAACGAGGTAGTGGGTGAGCAGCGGCTGCGCGATCGGCCACGTGGTGGTCTCGCCCTCGACGCCGAGGTGCACGATCTGGCCCTTCGTGGGCCCGACCGGGAGCTTGCAGCGGAACCACTCCCCCGCCGCGGGCGTCCATGCGCCGCCGGCGACGGCGACGGCGTCGCAGCCAACCGGCTCGTGGTCCCGGATTGCGAGCGCGCGCACATGCGGCGTGCTCTTCCCTCCGTACCCGGCGTCGACCGTCCCCTCCGTCTCGATCCCCTCGACGGCCCCGTGCACGAAGCGCACGCCGCGCGCGGCCAGGCCCTCGCGCAACACCTTGGCCATCCCGCGCCCGTCGATACGCGCCGAGCCCGGCGCGTGCAGCACGCGGTGCACGGGACCGAGCGGCGGGAAGAGCGCCCCGGCCTCCTCGGGCGTGATCTCGCTCACCTCGCCCGGCGAGCGCCGCAGGACGATGTCGGCGAACGGGGCGAACCACTCGTCCTCCGTGGCGCGCAGGCCGAGCGAGAGGATCCCGCAGGCGCCGTACCCGGCCGCGTCGATGTCGGCGTCGTCGACCGCCAGGCGCGCCAGGAGCGCCGGGTAGTGGGCGCCCGCCCCGTGGAGGAACGGCCACAGCGCGGGGTCGGTCTCGTGGCTGGTCACGGGCGAGAGGATCCCCGCGCCGGCGTCGGTCGCGCGCCCGGGGTGGGCAGCGTCGACGACGGTGACCGTCGCGCCCAGGCATGCGAGCTCGTAGGCGAGGGAGAGGCCGACCAGCCCCGCCCCCACCACGGCCAGGTCGTGTCCCTCCCCGTTCACGGCCTCAGAGTCCACCAGGCCCGCCGGTCGTGCGCCACACTGAGCGCCGTGGAGCTGGTCCGCACCCCCGACGAGCGCTTCGCCGGCCTCCCCGGCTTCCCCTACGCGCCGCGGCACGCCGAGCTGCGCGACGGGGTCCGGATGCACTACGTCGACGAGGGCCCGCCGGCGGCCGAAACCGTGCTCCTCCTGCACGGGCAGCCGACCTGGGGCTACCTCTACCGCACGGTCGTCGACGGCCTGGCGGCCGAGGGTCTGCGCGCCGTCGCACCCGACCTGATCGGCTTCGGGCGCTCCGACAAGCCGCTGGCGCGCAGCGCGCACACGATCGACGCCCACGTCGGGTGGCTGACCCAGTTCGTCGACGGCCTCGGCGTGACGCGCCTCACCCTCGTGGTCCAGGACTGGGGCGGTCCGCTCGGCCTCGCGCTGCTCTCGGAGCGACCCGGGCTGGTGCGCCGTGTCGTGGCGTCGAACACGGCGCTGCACACCGCCGACGCCTCACTGGCCGGACGCCTCACCTGGGCCTGCCACGCCACCACCGACGGGACCGTCACGGTCGAACAGGCGCTCCTCGACTACCAGCGCCTCACCCAGGAGCTCGCGCCCTTGCGGCCCAGCCTCTTCGTCCAGGGGGCCACCGCCTCGGCCGTCCCCGACGCCGTCCTGGCGGCCTACGACGCGCCGTTCCCCAACGAGTCGTTCTGCGCCGGGCCGCGCCAGCTGCCGCTCTTGATGGGGCTGACCCCGTCCAGCGCGTGCGCGCGGCTGAACCGGCGGACGATGGACGCGCTGGCCCGCTTCGACGGGCCGTTCCTCACCGCGTTCAGCGACGGTGACCCCGGCACGGGCGGCTGGGCCGAGGTCCTCCGGGCCCATGTGCCCGGCGCGTCCGGGCTGGCGCACCGCACGATCGCCGGCGCCGGGCACTTCGTCCAAGAGGACGCAGGCACAGAGCTCGCCGGCGCGGTGGCAGCGTTGGTGGCCGAGACCCCGCACGCCTGAGCGGCGCCCGAGGAGCCGCTCGCCGCCGCAGCGACCTCAGACCTCAGACCTCAGGAGCCGGCGGTCGACCCGCCTGACGCGGCGCCGTCGCCTGTCGAGGCGTCGCCGGCCGGCGCGGCCTCGATCGCGTCGGGCTCGGGCGCGCCGGTCCCGAGCTGCGCCTTGAGGGCAGCCAGCTCGTTGTCCACCTGTGCGTCCTTGCCGACCTGGTCCAGTTCCTTCTGGATGTCGTCGTTGCCGCCCCCGACGTCTTCGAGCACGCCCGACTCGAGCAGCTCGTCGAGCGCGCCCGAGCGCGCCTGCATCGTGGCGATCTTGTCCTGCGCCCGCTGCAGCGTCTGGCCCGAGTCGCTGAAGGACTTTGAGATGCCCGCCGAGCTCTCGTCCACCGTCGAGATGGCCTGCGCCGCGGTGTACTGCGCCTTCAGGGTCTCCTTCTGGGTGCGGAAGTCGTTCACGCGCTTCTGCAGCGCGTCGAGCGTCGTCGTGAGCTTCTGCTCCTCCTGGTCGAGCTGCTGGCGCTGCGGCTCCATCTCGTCGATCTGCTGCTGGGCCGCGGCCTTGCGGGAGAGGGCCTCTTTGGCCAGGTCCTCGCGGTTGGCCCCGAGCGCCTGCTTCGCCTGGTCCTGGAGGTGGTCGACGCTGTGCTGGAGCTGCTCTTCTTGGAGCTCGAGCCGCTTCTTGGACGCAGCCAGGTCGACCAGGGCGCGGCGCACCTGGGTGATCTGCTCGAGCATCTTCTCGTAGGAGAGGTCGAGCATCTCGTCCGGCTTCTCGGCGGCGTCGAGCGCCTTGTTCGCCTTGGCCTGCACGATGTCGTGTGCCCGCTGGAAGATGCCGCTCATCTGTGCCTCCCGGTCCCTGGGGTCGTTCGCCCCGCCCACGATAGATTCGTTTCCCCACCGCCGCGGCACGGGGGACCGGCCCGGGCGAAGGGAAGAAGGACTGCGTCGTCGTCGGCCCGAACGACGTCTTCGAGGTCCGCCGGATCGACCGGGAGGACTTCGACCGGCCCGGCGTCGAGCAAGGCCCGGGTCCTCGCGCCGGGCGGGCAGACGGCGTACACGCCCG
>DATJTU010000307.1:0-15650 GCA_035503015.1 Acidimicrobiales bacterium
GCCACCGGGAGAGGACCAGGAAGGAAGCGGAATCTCCGGTTCGTGCTCGCAGCGACAGTCGATGGTCCCCTCGGTCCCGCACCAGACTTCCGACGCGCTCGCGGCGGCAAGGATTCTGTCGGCGACCACTCCCGGCGACCAGCGCCAGCATTTCATTCGTCGCTGGTGGCCGCTTAGGTCATGCTGACTTCCGAAACTCTCGGCGTTTCGGAAGGATGTGATCAGCCGGAATGACCTCCCCCGGGGTCGTTCCTTCCACTCATACCTGGCACAAAAACGCCGCCGGACGACCATTCCTTCATCGTCATGCTCGCCTCGGTCGCCTCCGCCACGCTGAGTGGCGCGCTCGGTCATCCGGTGTCGGTCGAGGTGCACGTCTCCAACGGGTTGCCGGGCTTCACGATCGTGGGGCTGCCCGACGCAGCAGTACGCGAAGCGCGAGATCGCGTCCGTGCCGCCGTGCTCTCGAGCGGGCTTCAGTGGCCGATGCGCAGGGTCACGGTGAATCTCGCACCGTCGGGACTGCGAAAGGGTGGTGCCGGTCTCGACCTTCCCATCGCCGTCGGCCTCCTCGTCGCCACCGGCGAGCTCGATCCCACCTGTACCGAGGGCATCGCATTTTGTGGCGAGCTTGGGCTCAACGGCGCGTTGCGACACGTCCCGGGGATGATCGCGCTCGCTGACGCCACGACGGTCCAGCGGCTGGTGGTGCCGCTGTGCGACGTCGGAGAAGCCCAGCTGGTGCGCGGACCCATCGTCCACGGTGTTGCCACCCTCGCTCAGCTGGCCTCGGTGCTGCGAGGGCGTGCGAGCTGGCCCGAGGTCGTCCTGGCGAAAGCGGAGCACCGAGGCCCGGCACCCCCGGACCTCGCAGACGTCCGGGGCCAGGCGCTCGGGCGGCGGGCTCTCGAGGTTGCCGCCGCGGGAAAGCATCACCTGCTGATGATCGGCCCGCCGGGCTCGGGAAAGACGATGCTGGCGGAGCGGCTGCCCGGACTGTTGCCGCCATTGGATCCCGACGAAGCGCTCACGGTGACACGAATCCATTCGGCCGCAGGATGTGCGCTGCCCGACGGTGTGCTGCTCGATCGTGCGCCCTTTCGCGCGCCACATCATCAAGCATCCATCGTCTCGCTCGTAGGCGGCGGAAGCTGGTCGTTCCGTCCCGGCGAGGTAAGCCTGGCCACGCACGGGATCCTCTTCCTCGACGAACTCGGCGAATTCCCCGTGGCTGCGTTGGAGGCACTGCGTCAGCCCCTCGAGGAGGGCGTGATCCGGGTGAGCAGGGCAGGGGGCACGGTCACCTTCCCCGCCTCGTTCCTCCTGGTCGCCGCCATGAACCCATGCCCCTGTGGCGAGGGTGTCTACGAGGGGGCATGCCGGTGCAGCATCGTCTCCCGTTCCCGGTACGGCCGCCGCTTGTCGGCACCGCTGCTGGACCGGTTCGATCTGGTCGTTGCTCTGAGCCGGCCTGATCCGGAGGATCTCCTCTCGCCCGTACCTGGTGAGCCTTCTTCGAAGGTGGCCGCCAGAGTGGCGCTGGCCCGAGCACGCGTGCGCACGGCACCACAAGGACGCGAGCCGCTGCCTCCCTCCTCCGATGCCAAAGTGTTGCTCGCGGCGAAGCTGCGCTCGGGCGAGTTGAGCGCCCGGGGACTGCACAAAGTGTCTCTCGTCGCACAGACCGTCGCGACGTTGGACGGAGAGGACACGGTTTCCTTCGCCCACGTGTCGGAGGCCCTGGCGTTGCGCGGCGGCCGGGCGGTAGTGGCCGCGTGAATCCTTCCGTGCCACCCAGACCTCGAAAGCGACCGAGGCTGTCCAGCTGGCCACCACCATCGGAGCCTCCAGAGCCGACGCTGCCGGAAGAGGCGTACGCACTCGATCTCGTGTCGACGCCGAGTATCGGTCCGGCGACGCTGCGCAGGCTGTTGGCTCATGGGCGTCCGTCCGCGGCGTGGGCAAGGTACCAACGACTGTGGAGCGTCGACCCCGATCCCGGGAGGGCAGTGGCGCGTGCGGAGGCGTTGTGGGACGCCTCCCAGCGATCGGGCATCACCGTGCTCCTCAGGGAACACCCGGCGTATCCGCGCCGATTGGCCGAGGAGCCGCGGGTTCCCCCGATCCTCTTCTGTCTCGGGGATCCGGCAGCGTTGAACGCACAGCCAACGGTGGCGCTTGTCGGCACGCGGTCACCGACGCGCTATGGGATAGGGATCGCCGCGCAGTTCGGCGCCGAGCTCTCGGCTGCGGGCGTCAGCGTGGTCTCAGGGCTCGCGCTCGGCATCGACGGCGCCGCACACGAGGGTGCGTGCGGCGCCGGCGCGCCACCAATCGCCGTCGTCGCAGGCGGTCTGGACCGTCCCTATCCGCAGCGTCACGCGCGGCTTTGGGAGCGCGTCGCGCACTGTGGCGCGATCGTGACGGAGTCACCGGCGGGCGTGCGCACCGAGAAGTGGCGCTTTCCCGTGCGCAACCGGATGCTCGCAGCGCTGAGTGACGTCGTGGTCGTCGTCGAGAGCCATCACCACGGGGGGTCGCAGCACACCGTGGAGGCCGCAGTGACCCGGGGCATCCCGGTCGGCGCCGTGCCCGGCTCCATCCGGAGCGCCGCGTCCGAGGGGACGAACCAGCTTCTCGCCGACGGTGCATTCCCGGTGTCGTCGGCGGCGGATGTGCTGGTGGCCTTGTCTCTGGCGGGCGCGGCCGTCCCAAGCCCGAAAACCGCTGCTGCCAGGTCTGCCACCACGGCAGCCGCCTCGGGAGACTCACCTGCTCCAGCAGGGGGCGATGGGGCCGAACTGACAGGAGACCAACGAGCGGTCTACGACGCCATCACGCAGGACCCGATGTCGTTGGAGGAGCTGGGTCGGCAGACGGGCCTCGCATTCCCGGCGCTGTGCGGCGCCCTCGAGCGGCTCGCACAGGCTGGTCTGGCCCACGACTCGGGGGGCTGGTGGGGGCGGCGCTGACGGGGCATTGACGGAGGAATTGCGGCGGGGCGCCCTAATCTGCGTCGCCGTGGAAGGTCGCCTCCTCGAAGCCGAGAGTGGCCCGGAGCTGCGGCAACGGGCGGTGGCGGCTGCAGCGGACGGTGCGGATGCCGTATTGGTGAGTCACGACGTCCTCGGCGATCCGATCGTCCTGGCGGGCGGTCTCGTCGACACGGTTCCCGAGACATGGGTCGGGGTCCGGCTGGGGCTGGCCCAGGACGGTCGCCATCCAGCCATGCTGGCAAGGGACATGACCAGCCTTGACCTCGTCTCGGGCGGCCGGAGCATCCTGTGTTTCCTGCCGCCGTTCACCGACGAGCTTGCAGAGGCCATCGGGCTGTGCCGGGCCCTGTGGCGAGGCGGTGCGGTGCAGAGCGACGGGCCCCGGTTCCCCGCCCAGGCTCCTGGGGCACGGGCGCGCCCGGCGAGCGACGCCAGCCCGCTCATCGGGCTCGATCTGATGACGGGAGCTGTCGTCCCCGCGTCATTCGGTGAACTTGCCGATCTGCTCGTCCGGCCGACTCCGGACCCCGGAATCTGCGACATGGAGCGCGTGTGACCGACACGACTGTCGTACAGGCGCGCCACGAGGTCGTCACACCCACGACTGCCGTCACCGGACGGCACCTCCCCGCGCTGAACGGGTTGCGCGGGATCGCCGTCATCGGCGTCGTCGCCTACCACCTCCAACTCGGATGGGCGCGCGGTGGCTACCTGGGCGTCGACCTCTTCTTCGTGCTCTCTGGCTTCCTCATCACGTCGCTCTTGCTCGAGGAGTGGGTCGGTTCGGGCCGCCTCAACTTGGCGGCCTTTTGGGGACGCCGTGCCAAGCGCCTCTTGCCGGCGCTCTTCCTCGTCGTCAGCGCCCTCGGGCTCTACATCATCGCCAACGCGATCTTCGGCGGCCCCGGGGCGAACGGGCTTCTCGATCTCTCGGGGCTGCGTTGGGACGCGATCTGGACACTGCTCTACGCCAACAACTGGCACTTGATCTACGCCCATCAGTCCTACTTCGCGCAGTTCTCGACGCCTTCGCCGTTCCAGCACACGTGGTCGCTCGCGATCGAGGAGCAGTTCTACTTGGTGTGGCCGCTCGTGCTCATCGTCTTGTTCCGCTTCGCCCGCCGGGGCTGGCGTACCGCGGGCGTCACGATCTCCATCGTCCTCGGCCTGCTCTCTTCGGTCCTCATGGCAGCGATGTTCCATCCTGGGACCGACCCGTCACGCATTTACTACGGCACCGACACCCGTCTCTTCGACCTGATGGCGGGCGCCACGTTGGCGTTCCTCGCGGCGTCGCGGCCACAGCCCGGCGAGCGCGCACGCCGCACGTTGCACGTCGTCGCGCCTGCAGCAGCGGCGGCGCTCGCGGTGTTCTGGATCAGAGCCGGCACGCCGGGCGGCCTCCCGACCAACTTCATGTTCGAAGGGGGGTTTCTCGTGTGCGCCGTGTTGGGCGCAGTGGTGGTCGCCGACGCAAGACTGGTCGAGCCCGGCGGTTTTTCCCGTGCGCTCGCATTCCCACCGCTGCACTTCCTCGGAACCATCTCCTATGGCATCTACCTCTGGCACTGGCCGGTGATCGTCTACTTGAACGGGACCCGAACCGGCCTCCCCACCGTGTCGCTCGACATCGTGCGCGTGCTCGTCACCCTGGCCCTGGCGACGGCCAGCTACTACCTGGTGGAGCGACCGATCCGTCTCGCCCGCTCCAAGCGCCTCGTTCGGTGGTGGGGCGCGCCCCTCGCCGGTCTGCTCAGTGCCGTGATCATCGTGGTCGCCACGACGCCAGCCGTCGCCGATCCCTCCAGAGTGGTGGGGACAACGCACCTCGCCAGCGCCCAAGGGTCGAGTGTGCCCGGCGCGGGCGGCTACGAGACGCAGCAACCGATTCATCTCGCCGAGGCACCCACGTCGGCCGACCCGCTCCGCGTCATGCTCGTGGGCGACTCGGTCATGGGCGACGCGTCCTTTGGCATCACGGCCGCCCTGCAGGCGACGGGGCAGGTCGACGTCTCCACCAAGGCCATCCCCGGGTTCGGCCTGACCACCTCGAACTGGGCCGAGTCCTTCCCGACGCTGATCCGCCAGGTCAAGCCGCAGCTGGTCGTTGCATCGTGGAGCTGGGACCAGTACGGGCCGACGTCACCCAACGCGCTGCACGACCCGCTGCAGTACACGAAGCTGCTGCAGAGCGCAGTGAACACCCTCCTCGCGCCCGGCAACGGCGTGGAGGGCGTCATCTTCTTGCAATTCCCGGAGTCCGGAGAGCTCGCGGCGCCCTCCCCGTCGCAGCAGGCGAGTTACAACAAGGAGCGCTGGGACGGCGTCATCGCCTGGAACAACATCGCCGAGAGGATGACGTCGGACTTCCCCGGCCGTGTGATGTACCTGCCCATCGCCAGTTCGCTCATGCTCAACGGCAAGTACTCGGCGTGGCTCCCGCCCGAGGGCCAGCCCCATGCGCCGGCGGCGCAGTGGATCAGGGTGCGCAAGGTCGACAACGTCCACCTGTGCCCAGAGGGGAGTGCGCGCTACGCCGACGCGCTGCTGGCCGACATGACGGCCGTCTTCCACCTGGCGCCCACGCTCGGCGACTGGTCACAAGGGTCGTGGGTGGGCAACCCGGACTTCAACAATCCGCCGGGTGCCTGCCCCGACGACCACCCGCCCGGCTGAGCGCGGGCGGCCTCGTCGTCTACGGCTGGGCGCAAAAGGGGTTCGAGCTGTGAATGGTGCTCTCGGCGCTCGCGCTCGACTTCGCGCTGGCCCAGTTGCTGCCGACCGTGGCCACGACCTCGAACCAGTAGTTCGTGCTGGCGGTCAAAGTGCCGCTGGTCCATGACGTGCTCGTGACCCCGCTCATCGCGAGCGTGTACGTCCCGGTCGCCGACGTGGTCGACTCGTAGACCGAATACGTGCTGGCGTGCGTGACCGCACTCCAGCTCACCGTGATGGTCTTCGACGTCGTCGGTGCGGCGCAGGCGGCGCTGATGCTCCCGGGCGCAGACGGCAGCGCGTTGGCGCGGGCTTGCCCTGCGTTAGTCGACGCGACGTGGACCAGCCAGTTGGTGGCGGCCCACGCCGGCGACGTTGCTGACAGCACGCACGCCGCAACCGTCAGCAGGAGAACGACGAGGCGAGTAGCGAGTCTCACGACCCGGCTCGCCCCGCCGCTCTCTGCCCGCCTCTGGGGGAGACGAGAATGATCAGCTCGTCCAGGCGTCGGTGGCCGGGCTGGTCGTCGACGTCCCTGCGCCGCCCGTCGCCGTGACGCCGGTGAGCGAAGGCATCGAGAAGTAGGTGTTGGCGCACGCCGCCGGCGACGTCGTGCTCATATTGGCGTCGCTCGTCAGTGTCACGACCAGTGGGTTGTTGGCGGCGCCGCTCGCGCCGACCGTGAGCGGGCTCGTGAGGGTGTGGGAGGTGCCGCTGCTGGTCGTGGCGAACGCCCACGTGACACCGCTCGGCGTCGTCGAGAGACACCCGGTCTGGGTGGTCGTCAGCGCACTCGTCGTGTAGCCGGTCGCATACGTGGTGCTCGTCGGCAGCTGGACTGCGGTGATCGTCACCGGGAACGAGTTCGGGTTCGAGATGGTCACGACGGCGTCGCCGGTGCCGCCCGGGTACAGCAAGTTCGACGGGGAGGGGGACGCCACCGCACTGATCGTGAGGTTCGAGATCGTCGCGGACTGTCCCTCCCCCGACGACCCCGCGTTCAGGTTCACGATCCAGTTCGTGGCGGCGTACGCCCCGGCGCCGGCCAGGACGATGCCGCAGACGGTCGAGACGATTTTCAACCGCATGGAAGTGCGGCGGGCCCGGGTCCTGGCTTTGCGAGTCACGCGTGTGTCCACTGTTTTGCTCTCTCTTCCTCGATCGCTCATCCCACCCGCCGGGCTGCGACTCGTTGGTGTCCAACACGACGTCGGAGGCGCTGCAACCCGCCTTGAGCGGTGTGGAGGCAATTGGACGCCTGAGCGCCCCCACCCCTGGTCGGAGTGACACGTCCCTGCTCAGGCCATGGCGGTTTCGCACCGATATTGGAGAGGTGACCAGCGTGCCAACCATGCCCAAGGCGCCCAAAGCGTCCAAGACGTCCAAGGCGACCAAACGGCCGGCCGCCGAGCCGACGCCGGCGCCGTCCGCCACGCTGACGAGGGAGCCGGTCGAACTTCGCAAGTCGAAGCCACCCGGGCTCCTGAGCCCACCCGACGGGCTCCTCGGCCCCATCGGCATGCCGATGACCCGCCGCGAGCTCTTCCTCCGCCGCGCGCCGTTCGGCTTCGTCGCCATCGGCGGACAAGTCCTGGCCGCACTGCCACCCGGGCCGACCAACATGGGCCTCTTCTGGGCGAGCACGGTCCTGTTGGCGGCCTCGATCGTCCTCGTTCTGCGCAGCCACGGCCTCCCGCCGCGCATCTGGCTCATCCGTTCAGCGGTCTACATCTCCTCGGTCTCGCTGCTCATCCTCGCTACGGGCGGCCCGGACAGCGGCGTGGGCGCGCTGCTGCTCGTGCCGGTCGTCGGAGTGTCGCTGTACGGGGAAGCGTGGGAGTCCGGGCTCACCGTCGTCATGGCTCTGGTCGCCATCCTCGTCGTCTCTCTGATCTCGGGTCCCCATATGGCCGGCGCCACACCTCGACGCATCTTCCTCACCGGCGGCCTCGCCGTGATGCTCACGGTCGGCATCCACACGCTGCGGAACAGGTTGCTCGAGGCGAACGAGCGGACCAGGGCGCTGCTCAGCCAGGCGAAGGACGTGAACGAAGCGGCCCGCGACCTGACCCTGCTGTCCGACCCGCCCGCCATCACGGCTCTCGGTGCCGAGCTCGCGGCGCGGACGCCGTTGCCGTCGGGCTCCGAGGTCCTCCGCGGTTCCTACGTGCGGATCGAGGACGGCATGGTGATCGTCGACGCGCAGTTCGACGAGTCGGGCGATCACGTGGAGGGGACCTGGCCACTCGAGAAGCACCCGCCGATGCAAGACGCAGTCAAGACGCTGCGGCCGGTCGTCGGTGCGTTCGACCTCGAGCGCGTTGGGCCCGTCGTCGCCGAGATCGTGGCGGCGACCGGGGTGACGCACGGTGCGTGGGTACCGGTGTGCCCCGACGGCGTCCTGCACGGCGTGCTGTCCGTCGTCCGACGGGGCGCCCCCGTGCCTGACGAGTGTGTCGACCGGGTGGTGGCGCTCGGGCACTTCTTGGAGCTCGCTCTGTCCAATTGGGGCGCCCACGAGAAACTGAAGCACCAGGCAACGGCCGAGGAGCGGCGCCGGATCGCACGCGAGCTCCACGACGGCCTCGCCCACGAACTGGCCTTCATCGCGAGCAAGACCCGCGGGTGGTCCGCCAACCGGCCGATGACCCTCGACGTGCGGCAACTCTCGGGTGCGGCCGACCGTGCGCTCGACGAGGCCCGTCGCGCCATCACCGTGCTGTCGGTCCCCGAGCCCCAGTCGCTCGAGTGCGCCGTCGCGGAGACGGCGGAAGACCTCGCGGCGCGTCTCGGTGTCGCCGTCGACCTCGACCTGGCCGAGGGCATCGACGTGCCCGGGGACGTCACGGAGAACGTGCTCCGCATCCTCCGTGAGGCCACCACCAACGCCGCCGTCCACGGCGGAGCGACGCGCGTCCGAGTCGGCCTCGAACACGGCGACCAAGTGCGCCTCCGCCTCGTCGTCGAAGACGACGGCAAGGGATTCGACCCGGAGGGTCACAAGGGATCCGGCGGGTTCGGGCTGCTCAGCATGCACGAGCGGGCGACCTCGATCGGAGCCCGCTTCAGGGTTCGCTCTGCCCCCGGGGAAGGGGCGAGAGTGGAGGTCACGCTCCGATGAAGACCGTGCCGAGCGTCCTCCTCGCTGACGACCACGCCCGGACAAGGGCGATGGTCCGACAGGCCCTCGAGCAGAGCGGCGACTTCGTCGTGTGCGCGGAGGCTGCTGACGCCGCCGGTGCGATCCAGCGTGCGCGCGAGGAGCATCCCGACGTGTGCCTGCTCGACATCAACATGCCGGGCAACGGCATCTCGGCGGCGGCTGAGATCACGGCCGCGCTGCCCGACACGGCGGTCGTGATGCTGACGGTGTCGAGGCACGACGAAGACCTCTTCGACGCGCTGCGGGCCGGTGCGTCGGGCTATCTGTTGAAGGGCCTGGACGAAGGGAGCATCGGCGAGTCGCTCCAGCGGGTGCTCGCCGGCGAAGCGTCCCTCCCCGGCGCCCTCGTGGCGCGGCTCGTCGACGAGTTCCGGGACCGTGAGCAGCGACGGGTAGCGGTGCCCGACGGCCATGCCGCACGCCTCACCGGCCGGGAGTGGGACGTGCTCGAGCTCATGCGCAAGGGCGCCACGACCCAGGAGATCTCGGAGCGCCTCTTCGTCTCACCGACGACCGTGCGGAGCCACGTGTCAGCCATCTTGCGCAAACTCGGCGTGCCGACGCGTGAAGCAGCGATCCAGTTGCTCGACGGCAACGACGGGCAGGCGGCGACGCGGTGGCAGCCCGCCGGCAGCGAGGCGGAGCCCACGACCCGCTGAACCTCGGTCGTCGCCGGGCCGCCGATGGCACGACGCCCCGAGGAAGCGCCCCACGTCACCGGTCCTAAGCTGACCTCGTGACCATGACACCGGCGACACGCATCGAGAGCGACAGCATGGGGGAGATCGAGGTCCCTGCTGATCATTACTGGGGCGCGCAGACGCAGCGGTCCTTGCACCACTTCGACATCAGCACCGAGACGATGCCAAAGTCCCTGGTGAGGGCGTTCGGGATCCTGAAGGGTGCGGCTGCCTCGGTGAATCGCGACCTCGGCAAGCTCGACGACACGCGGGCCGATCTGATTATCCAGGCCGCCGACGAGGTGGCGAAGGGGGCGCTCGACGCTGAGTTCCCCCTGCGTATCTGGCAGACGGGGAGCGGGACCCAGACAAACATGAACGGCAACGAGGTGATTGCCAACCGCGCCATCCAGTTGGCCGGTGGTGTGATGGGATCCAAGGACCCGATCCACCCCAATGACCACGTCAACATGTCGCAGTCGTCCAACGACACCTTCCCGACGGCGATGCACATCGCCGCCGTCGAGGAGATTGTCCATCGCCTCCTGCCGTCCGTGACCGCACTGCGCGACGCGCTGCACGCGAAGGAGGTGGAGTTCGAAGGCATCACCAAGATCGGACGCACGCACCTCATGGACGCGGTGCCGCTGACACTCGGCCAGGAGTTCTCTGGCTATGTCGCCCAGCTGAGCGCGGACATCGAACGCATCGAGCTGACCCTGCCCGGTCTCTACGAGCTCGCCCTCGGCGGGAGTGCCGTCGGAACCGGCCTCAACACGCACCCCGAGTTCGGCGAGCGTGTGGCCACCGCGATCGCCGACATGACCGGGCTTCCCTTCGTCACCGCGCCGAACAAGTTCGCCGCCCTCGCCGCGCACGACGCACTGGTGTTCACCCACGGTGCGCTGCGGACCCTCGCCGTCTCGTTGATGAAGATCGCCGACGACATCCGCTGGCTCGGCTCGGGCCCGCGCTCGGGCCTCGGCGAGCTGGTCCTCCCCGAGAACGAGCCCGGCTCCTCGATCATGCCGGGCAAGGTGAACCCCACCCAGAGCGAGGCGATGATCATGGTCGGCATCCAGGTCATCGGGAACGACATGGCGGTCACGACGGCGGGCAGCAGGGGAAACCTCGAGCTCAACGTCTGCAAACCGGTGATCGCGTACAACGTCATCCAATCCGTGGCGCTCATGACCGATGCGTGCCGCACGTTCCGCGAGTTCTGCGTCGACGGGCTCGAGCCCGACCTGGCGCAGATCCAGCGCCATCTGACCAACTCGCTGATGCTCGTCACCGCCCTGTCGCCTGAGATCGGCTACGACAAGGCCGCCGAGGTGGCGAAGAAGGCGCACAAGGAAGGCACCACGTTGAAGGACGCCGCGCTGGCCCTCGGCTATCTCAGCGCGGAGCAGTTCGATGCCGCGGTACGCCCCGAAGACATGACACACCCGTGAGCACCGGTCACTGAGCAAGCACACGAGCAGACGAGCAAACGAGCGAATGAGTGAACCCGTGCTGAGCGAGACAGAAGTCGACACTGCCCTGATCGAGCAACAGCTGCACTGGGTGCGCGAGGGCGACGAGCTCGTCACGACCGTCAAGCTGCACGACTTCGCCGCCGCGCTCGAGTTCGTCAACGCGGTCGGCGCCGCCGCCGAGGCGGCCAATCACCACCCCGACATCGATATCCGGTGGAACAAGGTGCGCCTCGCCCTCACGACCCACGACTCGGGCGGCCTCACCCTGTTGGACCTCGCCCTCGCCGGCGCCATCGACCGCTTGCGCCCCGACGTCCGAGAGGACGACGACCAGGGCCTCTAGGAAGTCGCCCGACCAGGGGGACTACCCCAAGGGCTCGAGCAGCACCGACCGCAAGGCCTCGACCAGGTCCGGCCGCGCCCCCAGGCCGGCCAGGTACGCCTCGGCCGACCCGTACTCGTCACGCAGGTGGTCGAGGAGCAGCTCCATCTGAACGGGGTCGGCGGAGAACACCTCGTCGATGTTCATGATCGTCTCGCGCCCCTCGGGGTACTTCACGATCAGCTTCGCCCGGAGGCGCAGCATGGCCTCGCCGCTCAGCGCGTAGTCGGCGACCACGGTCGGCTCGTCGACCCCGAGGAGGGAGAGCAAGAGCGCGGACAGGACGCCGGTGCGGTCCTTGCCGGCGGTGCAGTGGAAGACGGCGGGGAGGGCGTCGGGCGTCGCGAGGACCTCGAGAGCGGCGAGGATCTGGGGGCCGGCGTCGCGCAGGATCTCCTGGTACTGCGAGCCCAGCAGGCCCGGGCGCCGGTCGAACTCCTCGGCGTCGGGCAGCTCGTCGATGAAGGGGAAGTGGTGGAAGGACACAGGGTGTGCGTCCACGTCGAAGCGCCCGCGTTCGAGCTCGGTGCCCGAGCGAAGGTCGATCACGGTGCGGATCCCGAGCGTGCGCAGCACCGAGAGGTCGTTCTCGGTCAGCTCACCGAGCCCGTCGGCCCGGAAGAGCAGGCGCCACCGCGTCCGCTGGTCCTCGCTGGCGGCGTAGCCCCCCAGGTCGCGGAAGTTCACCGCGCCCTCGAGGGCGATGAGCCGCTCGGGCAAACCCGCCACGCTCACGAGACGGGCATGTCCCACATCGGGAACCAGCGCGCCAGGTCCGATTCGAAGGGGAGGTCCGCGCCGACCATCGAGCGGATGCGCAGCTCGAGCTCGGTGTCGCGGCGCTCCTTTTCGGGGTCGGTCGGCGCGAACGGGTAGAAGGTGCCGCGCTTGAAGAGGTAGATGAGGCGGAAGGGTTTGGCGTCGTCGGGCGCGTCGGGCCCGGGGACGAAGCCGAAGACCGAGGCGAGCAGCTGGGGCCCCCAGCCGTTGTCCTGGAGCGTGGAGTTCGCCATGTGGATCTTGGTCACCAGCTCGTCGAGATCCGGGTCGTCGAGCAGCAGCCATCCGTAGTCGAAGGAGTCGTGGGCATGGCGGAAGCCGTCGCCGACGAGCTCGCTGATCTCCTTCTGGGCGTCAGCCGAGCCTTGGCCCGGCGGGGGCTTCCAGCACACGCCCGCGTGCCCCGAGGTGACCAGCCCGCCCGCGCTCTGCAGGGTCAGCGCCGCCGTCGGCAGGGCGAACAGCGCGTCGAGGTTGGCGCGGACCGGCTTGGAGCGGCCGAGGATGGTGTCGAGCAGGCCCATGTCCCTTTGCGTGATCCCTCAGTCTTTGCGTCGGTGCTGCGTGTCTACAGCCCCGCCGGGAAGACCAGCCCCGGCGTCGAAACCAGAAACGAAACCAGAAACCCGAACGAACTGACTCAGCTGGTCTGGCCGAGCTGGTGCTCCAGCTTCTCGAGCTGCGCCAGGCGGACCTCGAGCGGCGGGTGGGTACGGAAGAGGTTGCCGAAGCTGAAGCCGCCGCCCTGGCCCTGGGCGGTCCCGTTGGCCACGGCCGGGGTGAAGAAGAAGGCGTTGAAGGGCTCGGCCGCCCGCAGGTCCTTGGTCGGGATGCGGCCCATCTCCCCGGTGATCTTCACCAGCGCGGAGGCGAGGAGCGAGGGCCGGCCGATCAGCAGGGCGCCCGAGCGGTCGGCCGCCAGCTCGCGGTAGCGCGAGAGCGCCATCGTCAAGAGGAAGCTCACGAAGTAGACGACGATCGACACCAGCAGGACCGCGAACTCGATCAGCGCAGCCTGGCTCTGGGAGTTGTTGTTGCCGCCGCCACCGCCGCCGAGGCCGCCGAAGATCTCGGAGTAGAAGAGCACGCGGGTCAGCAAGCCGGCGATGACGCCGAGCCCGCTGGCGATGGTCATGACGGCCACGTCGCGGTGCGCCACGTGGGAGATCTCGTGCGACAGCACCGCTTCGACCTCGGGCTCGTCGAGGCGCCGCAGCAGCCCGGAGGTGCAGCACACCACGGCGGCCTTGGGGCTGCGCCCGGTGGCGAAGGCGTTGGGGATGTCGGTGGTGGCGATGGCCACCCGGGGCTTGGGCATGTCGGCCAGCGCGCAGAGGCGGTCCACGACGCCGTGCAGCTCGGGTGCCTGCTCGGGCGTGACCTCCTTCGCGTGCATGGCGTACATGGCGATCTTGTCGCTGAACCAGTACTGGCAGAACAAGAGCACGCCCGCGATGACGAGGACGATGATGAACGACACGCCGACGGCGATGAGGATGCCGACGACTGCTGCATACAAGACGACGAGGAAAAACCCCGTCATGAGCATGCGGAAGGTCAGTCCGCGGTCCGGCTTGATGTTGCGTGAGATTGCCATCAGGCGCTCTCTCCTCCAGTTCCCCCCTGCTCGGCCGCGGGCAGCGCAGCGGTGTCGTCGGACTCCGAAGTGCCCGACGCCGACCCCGTTCCCAGCTCCGCTTTCAATGCGGCCAACTCGTTGTCAACTTGGTTGGTGGACGACACCTTGTCCAGCTCCTTCTGGATGTCGTCGACCGGTTGTGTCAGGTCGTCCAGCGCGCCCGACTCCAACAGCTCGTCGATGGCACCGGCGCGTGCCTGCATCGACGCGATCTTGTCCTGCGCGCGCTGCATGGTGGCGCCGGCGCTGCGCGTGGAGTCCGAGATCCCCGAGACGGCCTCGCCGACCTTGGTCTGGGCCTCGGCGGCGGTGTAGGTGGCCTTGAGCGTCTCCTTCTGCGTCCGGAAGCGCTCGATGCGGGTCTGGAGCTCCTGGGAGGTCTGGACCAGCTTCTGCTCCTGGTCGGTGATCTGGTCGTGCTGTGTCTTCAGCTCGGCCAGCTGCTCGCCGAGCGCGGCCCGCCGCGAGAGCGCCTCGCGCGCCAGGTCCTCGTTGCCCTGTGCCAGCGCGGCCTTGGCTTGGCCCTGCAGCTTGTCCGCCTGCTTCTGCAGCTGCTGCGCCTGCAGCTCGATCCGCTTGCGCGCCGTCGCCACGTCCGCCACCCCGCGGCGGACCTTGGTCAGCTGCTCGACCTGCTTCTCGTAGGACAGGTCGAGCGTGTCGCGGGGGTCTTCCATACGGTCGAGGGCCTTGTTCGCCTTTGACCGGAAGATGTCGCGAATCCGTGCCCACGTGCCTGCCATGGATACCGAGCATAAAGCCCAGCGAGGCCGGGGTGGCACCGGGAGGCCCTGGCCAGGCACACCGCTAAGGTCGGCCTGTGCCCGATCGCCTCTGCCTGCTCTGTGTCCACGCGCACCCCGACGACGAGGCCTCCAAGGGCGCGCCCACGGTGGCCCGCTACCACGGCGAGGGCGTCCACACCGTGCTCGTCTGCTGCACCGGCGGCGAGGAGGGCGACATCTTGAACCCCGCCATGGACACACCCGAGGTGCGGGCGGACATCGGCCGGATCCGGATGGCCGAGCTCAAGGCGTCGACCGACATCATCGGCTACGACGACACCGTCCTCCTCGGCTACCGCGACTCGGGCATGCCCGACTCGGAGGCCAACGCGAACCCGGCGTCGTTCGCGCAGGCGCCGCTCGACGAGGCGGTGGGCCGGCTCGTGGCGGTCATCCGGCGCGAGCGTCCCCAGGTCATCGTCACCTACGGCGACAACCAGACCGAGTACCCGCATCCGGACCATCTCCGTGTGCACGAGATCTCTGTCCTGGCGTTCGACTCCGCCGGTGATCCGGACCAGTTCCCGGAGGCCGGCCCGCCCTTCACCCCCTCCAAGCTCTACTACTCGGTGTGGTCGGGGGAGCGCTTCCGCCAGATCCACGAGAAGTTCCTCGAGCTCGGGCTCGAGTCGCCCTTCGACGACCGCTGGCTGAAGCGGATGACCATGACCGAGCCCTTCACGACCACGATCGACATCGAGGGCTACACCGATGTGCGTGCCGAAGCCCTCAAGGCGCACGCGACCCAGGTGGACCCCACCTCCAAGTTCTGGTTCGGCCTGCCACCCGAGGTCATGCGCGACATCCACCCGGTCGACGAGTTCCGGCTCGCACAGAGCCGCGTGGGCTCGACCGACGTGATCGAGGACGACTTGTTCGCGGGGCTGCGACCGGCCTGACCCGCTGCCGCCCGCCTCAGGCCGTCGGCCCGAGGAAGCCCCAGTTGATGACGCCGGCGCTCTGGAGCAGCACGAGCACGACCGCGGTGGCGAGCGCGGCCAGCAACACCACCGTGACGGCCGACCGCCACGG
>DATJTU010000308.1:0-7843 GCA_035503015.1 Acidimicrobiales bacterium
GGTCGGCGTGTCGCTGAACCGTGCACGCACCTCCGCCACGATATGGGCGGCGATGGCGTCGACGGCCGGTTCGCCGTCCACGACGAGCCAGTGGACCGGGTCCGCGGCCGCCTGGGCGAGGAACCCCTCGCGGACCCTCGCGGCGAACGCGGGCCCGAGGCGCTCCAGGCGGTCCAGGCGCGCCGTCCCGCCCGCGCCTGCGGCGAGCCGCGCTGCGGCGACCTCGACGGGGACGTCGACGAGGATGGAGAGGTCCGCGGCCAGGCCGCCGGTCGCCCATCCGACCAAGGCGCGCAGCGCGGTGGGGTCGAGGCCCCGCCCGTAGCCCTGGTACGCCACCGTCGACCCGGCGAAACGGTCGCTCACGACCCACTCGCCGGCCTCGAGGGCGGGGCCGATCACCCGTGCCACGTGCTCGGCGCGGTCGGCCGCCATGAGCAACGCCTCGGCGCGCGGGGCCGGCGCGGGCGCGCCCGGGTCGAGGAGCAGCTCGCGGAGCCGCACGCCCAGCTCGGTGGCCCCCGGTTCGCGGGTCAGGCGGGCGCCGAGCGTGTCGGCCAGCGCCCGGGCCTGGGTGGACTTCCCACAGCCGTCGATGCCTTCGAGTGCGAGCAGGCGACCCCGGCCGGCCACGTCAGGGCGCCATGTCAGAAGGGCTCTGTCGGCGGCGCCTTCTTCGCTGCTGTCGCCTTCTTGGCCGACTTCTTGGCCGCGGTCGCCTTCTTGGCCGACTTCTTGGCCGCCGCCGTCTTCTTCGCCGTCTTGGCCGGCGCGGCCTTCTTGGCCGCCTTCTTCTTGCGCGTCGAGGGCCCCGCGGCGCGGCGCTCGGCAAGGAGCTCCGACGCGCGCGCCATGTCGATCGTCTCGACCGCGTCGCCCTTGCGCAGGCTGGCGTTCGTCGTGCCGTCGGTGACGTAGGGGCCGAAGCGGCCGTCCTTGACGACGACCGGCAGGTTGGTCTCGGGATCGGTGCCGAGTTCGCGCAGCGGGGGGGCGGCGACTCGCCCGCGGCGTTGCTTGGGCTGCGCGAACAGCGCCCGCGCCTCGTCGAGCGTCACCGTGAGGAGCTGGTCCTCGCTGGTGAGGCTGCGCGTGTCGGAGCCGCGCTTGAGATAGGGACCGAAGCGGCCGTTGTGCGCCACCACGTCCTCGCCGGTGTCGGGGTCGGCGCCGACCGTGCGGGGGATGCGGAGGAGGTCCAGCGCCTGCTCGAAGGTGAGAGTCGCCGGGTCCATCGAGGCGAAGAGCGACGCCGTGCGCGGCTTCTCCCCTCCATCGGTCAGCTCACCGACCTGCACGTAGGGGCCGAAACGCCCGGCCTTGACCTGGATGTCGAGCCCGCTTTCGGGATGGGTGCCGAGCACGCGGTCGTTCGAGGGTGCAGCGAGGATCTCCTCGGCGCGCGCGATGGTCAGCTCGTCGGGGGCCAGGTCGTCGGGGATGGAAGCCCGCTCCTCGCCGTGCTGGAGATAGGGGCCGTAGCGGCCGACGCGGGCCACGATGGGCTCGCCGTCGCTCCCGTCGCCCAACGGGATCGAGTTGACCTCTCGGGCGTCGATCTCGGCGAGGTGCGAGGCCACCGTCGCTTTCAGCCCGAGGGTGTCCACCTCGGTCCCGTCGCTCGCCATGGCGCCGGGCGCGTCGCTCCCGAAATAGAAGCGGGTGAGCCAGGGCAGCGACTCCTCGGACCCCGACGCGATCTCGTCCAGGTCGTCTTCCATCGTCGCCGTGAACCCGTAGTCGACGAGGTTGGCGAAGTAGCGCTCGAGCAGGCCCACCACCGCGAACGCGGTGAAGCTCGGCACCAGGGCCGAGCCCTTCTTCCAGACGTACCCGCGGTCGAGGATGGTGGCGATGACGCTGGCGTAGGTGGACGGTCGCCCGACGCCGAGCTCCTCCATCGCCTTGACGAGCGACGCCTCGGTGTAGCGGGCGGGCGGCTGGGTCGTGTGCGAACCCGGCTCGAACGCGGTGCCCTCGACGCGGTCCCCCTCGGCGAGCGCGGGCAGCACCATCTCCTCCGCACTGTCGGTGTCGGGATCGTCCTCGTCGCGGCCCTCCTGGTACGCCCGCAGGAAGCCGGCGAAGGTGATCACGCGCCCGCTGGCCGAGAACTCAGCCTCCTGACCCGACGCCAGGCCGCTCGGCACGTCGGCGACGAGCCGCACCTGGGCGCTCGTGCCGGTTGCGTCGTTCATCTGGGAGGCGACCGTCCGCATCCAGATGAGCTCGTAGAGGCGCAGCTCGTCACCCGAGAGCTGGCGGCCGACCTGTTCAGGCGTGCGGAACGCCTCGCCGGCCGGGCGGATCGCCTCGTGCGCCTCCTGCGCGTTCTTCACCTTGCGCTCGTAGCGACGCGGCGCGTCCGGCACGTACTCGCGGCCGAACATCTCGGTCGCCTGGCGCCGCGCCGCCGTCAGCGCCTCGTCCGACAGCGTCGTCGAGTCGGTGCGCATGTAGGTGATGTAGCCCTGCTCGTAGAGCCGTTGGGCCACCTGCATCGCGCGCTGGGCGCTGAAGCGGAGCTTGCGGCCGGCCTCCTGTTGCAGCGTCGAGGTCATGAACGGTGCGGCGGGCGAACGCCGGAAGGGGCGCTCGGTCACCGAGCGCACGGTGAAGGTCTCCCCCGTCAGCGCAGTGGCCACGGACGTGGCTTCGTCCTCGCCGAGGACCCGGGCCGGCGACCTCCCCGTCTGCTCGCCGCGCTCGTCGAAGTCCTTGCCCGTGGCGACGGCGGTCCCGCCGAGGGTGACCAGCGTCGCGCCGAAGCCGTTCGGCGCGGCCGCGTTGGCGAAGGAGCCGTCGACACCCCACCAGGTGGCAGAGCGGAAGCGCATGCGGGCGCGCTCGCGCTCGACCACCATCCGCGTGGCCACGCTCTGGACGCGGCCGGCGGACAGCCGCGGCATCACCTTGCGCCACAGGACGGGCGAGACCTCGTAGCCGTAGAGCCGGTCGAGGATGCGGCGGGCCTCCTGCGCGTCGACGAGGCGGCGGTCGAGCTCGCGCCACTCGTCGACCGCCCGCGCGATGGCGGCCGGGGTGATCTCGTGGAACACCATGCGCTTGACCGGCACCGTCGGCGAGAGGACCTCGGAGAGGTGCCACGCGATCGACTCGCCCTCGCGGTCCTCGTCGGTGGCGAGGTAGAGCTCGTCGGCGCCCTTGAGGAGCTTCTTCAAGTTGGCGACCACCGACTTCTTCGGCGACGACACGACGTAGAGCGGCTTGAACCCGTTGTCCACATCGACGCCGAGGCGGGCCCACGGCTCGCCCTTGTAGGCGGCGGGGACTTCGTCGGCACCGCGCGGCAGGTCGCGGATGTGCCCGACGGACGACTCGACGATGAAGTCGGGGCCGAGCATGCCGCTGATCGTGCGCGCCTTGGCCGGCGACTCGACGATCACGAGCGCCTTACCCACGGCACACTCCGCGGGGCACGGGTCGGAACGGGAAGCGGGAGGGCATGGTCACGTCAGAGTGGGGGTCGGCCGCCCTGCCTGTCAAGGGCGGCAGCGTCGGACAGGGATGCGGGACAACGGTCGCGTCGCTCGCTGAGCAGGTCAATCGACCGACGCGACCGCTTCCTGTTGGGCCGGAGTCGAATCGGCGGCGTCGGCGTCCATCGCCTCGCTTTCGCGCTTGGAGAACGCCAGCGCGATCAGCAGCACGGCGAGGGCCACACCGGCGATCGACAGGCGCACCGCCGTGCCGTTCCGCAGCGAGATGATGGCGGGAAGGATCAGCAAGGACACCAGGTTCATGACCTTGATCATCGGGTTCAGCGCCGGGCCGGCGGTGTCCTTGAAGGGGTCGCCCACCGTGTCACCGATGACGGCGGCCTTGTGCGCCTCGGAGCCCTTGCCCCCTTCGTGCCCGTCCTCGATGTATTTCTTCGCGTTGTCCCACGCGCCGCCCGAGTTCGACAGCGTGTTGGCCAGCAACTGACCCGTCAGGATTGCGCCCGCCAGGAATGCGCCGAGGGCGAAGTAATTGATGCCGAAACCCACGATGACCGGTGCCAGGATCGCCAGGAGCGCAGGCGTCGCGAGCTCGCGCTGCGCCGCGGCCGTGCAGATGCTGATCACCCTGCCGTATTCCGGCTTCTCGGTGTAGTTCATGATGCCCGGATGCTCGCGGAACTGGCGCCGCACCTCGAGCACCACCGTCCCGGCCGAGCGACCGACGGCCCGGATGGCCAAGGAGGAGAAGAGAAAGCCGATGGAGCCGCCGATGAGCAAACCGATGAACGTCTTGGGATTGGCAACGTTGATCTGGGTGAACGGCGAGATCAGCAGCTGATTCGCATGCAGATGCAGGTTCAGCTGCGAATTGATCGTCTCGATGAACGACGAGAAGAGCGCCACGGCCGCGATCACCGCCGACCCGATGGCGACGCCCTTGGTGATGGCCTTGGTCGTGTTGCCGACCGCGTCGAGGCTCACCATGACGCGCTCGGCCTCACCGGTGAATTCGCCGGACATCTCGGCGATGCCCGCCGCGTTGTCCGAGACGGGGCCGAAGCTGTCTTCGGAGACCACCATGCCGGTGGTCGCAAGCAGGCCGATCCCGATCAGCGCGATCAGGTAGAAGGTGAATTCGACGTTGCCGCCACCCAGCCCGATGGCCACCCCGATGGCGATCGCGATCGCGATGATGGCCCACACGGCCGACTCGAGCCCGATGGAGAAACCCGCGAGCACGGTCGTCGCGGGCCCGGTTCTGGCCGCTTGCGCGATCTCGCCCACCGGACTGCGCTCGGTGGAGGTGAACTGCTCCGTGATCTGGCTCGCCACCAGGGAGAGGATCACGCCGGTCAGCACGGCCCAGAACACCTTCAGGTCGTGCACGTAGTACTGGGCGACCAGCAACGCCCCGATGACGGTGAGGCCCGCCGCCAGCCAGAAGCCCCGGTTGATGGCGGGGAGCGCGTTGCGGTCGCTCTTGCGTGCCCGTACCGCGAGCACGCCGATCAGCGAGGCGAAGATCCCGATCGCGGGCACGATCAGCGGGAACAGGACGGCCGGGGTCGGGTTCTTGTGGATCGACGTGAAGGCGGAATAGCCCAGGATCAACGACGAGATGATGGTGATCTCGTACGATTCGAAGAGGTCCGCCGCCATCCCGGCGCAGTCGCCCACGTTGTCTCCGACGTTGTCGGCGATGGTCGCCGCGTTGCGCGGGTCGTCCTCTGGGATGCCGGCCTCTACCTTGCCGACGAGGTCGGCACCCACGTCGGCGGCTTTGGTGAAGATGCCGCCGCCGACTCGCATGAAGAGCGCGAGCAAGGAGGCCCCGAAGGCGAAGCCGATCAGCACCGCCGTGGCCGAGTTCTGGAAGATCAACACGATCGAGGTGGCGCCGAGCAGGCCGAGCCCGACGCAGAGCATCCCCGTGACAGCCCCGGTGCGGAACGCGACGTTGAGCGCGCCTGCCATGCCGCCGCCCTTCGAGGCGGCCGCCGCGGTCCTGACGTTGCCGCGCACCGCGATGCTCATGCCGATAAACCCGGTGAGCCCCGAGAACGCGGCGCCCCACAAGAAGCAGAGGACGCGGTAGAGCCCGTCCTGCTGGAACGTGAGGGCGACATCCCCGTCGGGCTTCACGACCTTGGTGGCCGTGAAGAAGATGAGGATGGCCAGGGGGATGATGATCATCACGATGGCCCGGAACTGGCGGGCCAAGAAGGCCTGCGCCCCTTCCTGGACGGCTTGCGCGATCTCCCGCATCTTGACCGTGCCCTGGTCGGCGGCCAGGACGTTGCGGGCGAGCAGCAGACCGGCGCCGATACCGACGGCACCGGCGACCAGGCAGATGTACAGCCAGGTCTTGTCCGCTCCAGTCAGACGGAAGGCCTGGTAGCCGCCCTCGGCTGCGAGGAGATTGATCATTCCCGGTGTGCCCTTTCTCTTCCGATACGTCTTGGGGCGAAGGGGCGCGGGCGCCCTCGCCGTTGCGGTGCGGCAGCGTCGAGCACCATGGCGTTCGTCGTCGTGACCCCGCTGGAACGGCGCGCCGGCGAGGTCGCACCCGACGCCGGGCCGGGGGGCACGATAGCGAGTGGCACAGGTGCGGGCAATTTGGCGCTCGACGCGGGCGCCTCTGACCAGGGTGTATGGGTCATGACTCCGCCGGATCGCTCGGGGCGCCCTGGACGATCTCGAACGACGGGTTCAACATCGCGGGACGGCGCCCCCAGGTGCCGACCATCCCCTCCGCGACGAGGCGGGCCCCCGGCTCGATCCCGGCGATCTTGGGCCGCCCCTGGAACACCAGCAGCAGGCCGCCCGTGCCGTCGCTCAGGACGCACTCGAGGTTGGACGTGCCCGCCCGTGGCTGCACCCGGACCGACTTCACCCGCCCGGCCACCCGCACCCGCTGGCGCGGCACGACCGAGGCGATCGGGGTCGTGGCGCCGGCGCGCTGGGCGAGCGTGGCGTCGGCGGCGAGCACCGTGGCCGGCCGGCGCGGCCCGTCCTTGCGGCCCATGCGGTCGAGCCCCGTCCGGCCCTCGCTGTCGACAGGCGCGGCGCCGTCACCGCCGGCGGTGCTCAAACGGGCCCGCTGCACCGAGCGCCCATAGGACCGCGCGCGTTCTTGGTAGCGGCCGCCGACGGCGTAGGGGACGATGGTCGCGCTGACGTGGGGCACCTGGGCCAGGACGGCGGCGATCTTGTCCGCCGTACGGTCGTGCAGGAAGCGCTCCCAGAATCGCGCGTAGCTGCGGCGCGGCAGCAGCACCGTGCACTCGGTGTCGCCGTCGAGGGTCGCGTCGGCGACGAGCTCGATGGCGGCCCGGCCCAGGCGCCGGTCCGGGGTCTCGATGATGTCGAGGGGGAGGCGGGCCAGCCCGAGACGGCTCCACTCTGCCTCGAGCTCGCGGGCGGCCTTCGTGTCGATGTCGAAGTGCACGGCGCGCAGGTCGTCGGGCGACAGCGTGCGGGCGTACTGCAGGGCGCGGGCGGTGGCGACGTCGAGGCGGTCGACGAGGACGACGACGACGTGGTGGCGCAGCACTGGTGCCTCGGACGCCTCCACCACCCCGGTTTCCAGCTCGACGGCTTCCTGTGCGTACTGGCGGTGCAGGCGGATGAGCCCGATGTAGAGGAGCGGGCCGACGACGAAGATGAGCCACGCACCTTCCTTGAACTTCGCCACCGCGAAGATGAGCACCACGGTGAAGGACAGGAACGCGGAGAAGCCGTTGATCGCGACGCTGCGCCGCCAGTGCCCCTCCCGCACCGTCAGGTGGTGCTTCACCATGCCTGCGCCCGCCATGGTGAAGCCGGTGAACACGCCGATGGCGTAGAGCGCGACCAGCCCGTTGACCTGTGCCTTGTACGCGAGCACGAGCGCCAGCGCCACCGCCGCGAGCACCAGGATCCCGTTGGAGAAGGCGAGGCGGTGGCCGCGCCGGGTCAGCTGGCGGGGCAGGAAGCGGTCCCCCGCCACGAAGCTCGCGAGATACGGGAATCCGTTGAAGCTCGTGTTGCCGCCGGTGTAGAGGATCAACATCGTCGCCAGCTGCACGACGTAGAAGCCGACGTGGCCGATCGGGCTCGTGCCGAAGACCGCCTTGACCTCTTGGGACACGACCGTCGGCGAGCCGATGGCGTAGGGCACGGCGTGCGTCCACTTGGCCAGCAGGGTGACACCGAGGACGAGGAAGCCGAGTGTCGTGCTCATGACCATCAGCGTCTGGCGCGCGTTGCGTGCCTCGGGCTTGCGGAAGCTGCTGACGCCGTTGGAGATCGCCTCGAGGCCGGTCAACGACGACCCCCCGTTGGCGAAGGAGCGCAGCAGCGAGATGAACGCGAGCCCCATCAGCCACCCCGAGCCCGGC
>DATJTU010000309.1:0-3940 GCA_035503015.1 Acidimicrobiales bacterium
CGCGTCGAGCTCGGCGTCGATGCGCACCGCCTTGCGCTCCTCCATGTGCATCCATCGCAGGGCGACCGGGATCATGGGCCAGAGCATGAGGGTGTCGCCGACGACCCACATGATGTCGCCGCCGACGTGGAGGTCGGTGACGTAGGAGGGCCCCCACATGCGGTGCGTGGCGAAGTAGGCGGGGAAGATCTCATGGGACTCACCGGCGAGCGAGAGCCCGGTGAAGGTGTCGATCGGGATGGCCAAGAACAAGTAGAAGAACTGGAGGGCGGGGTGCAGGCGGTACTTGTTGGGATCAGAGCCGAAGACCTGGCGCCAGAAGAGGTAGCCGACGACCAAAAAGGCCAGGTGCTCGGCGTTGTGGATGCTCTCGTGCTCGAGGGTGAGGTTGTACCAGCTCGTCAGGTGGCTGAGCGGGATGAGCACGGCGTAAAGGCAGAAGGCGACGATCGGGTTCCCGAAGAACTTGGCAATAGGAGAGCGCAGTGCCTCGGTCACGACGAGATGGGCGGTCCCCCTCGTCGAGCGCCAGGCGAGGTCGAGGGGCGAGGCGATGGCGTAGAGGGGGGCCGCCACCATGATCAGCATCAGGTGCTGGACCATGTGGTCCCAGAACAGCTCGCCGTCGTAGACACCGACGAAGCTGAAGATGGCGAGCGCAGTGGTCAGGTTGGCCCCGAACCACGCCGCCGTCTTGCCCACCGACCACCGGTGGCGCGGGTGGAGCGCGTTGTTGCGCCGCACCCCCCACAAGTAGAGGGCGATGGCCCCGACGATCAGCGCGACGGGGACGAAGTCGAACTGGGTGGAGAAGTACTGGGAGCCCGACAGGGGCGGGAGGCCGGCGTCTGCCAGCGCGGCGATCACCTCACGACGGTACCGCCGTGTTCAGCCGTGTTGCCAGACGCGCTGCGAGATCCCCCGCTTGCCGTAGAAGGAGGCCGCGTCGAGCCGCGCCATCTCGTCGTCGCTCATCTGCCACCCCAGTGCGCCGGCGTTCTGCTCGGCCTGGGAGCGGTTCTTCGCGCCCGGGATGGGCACCGCGCCCTTCGCGATGAGCCAGGCCAGCGCCACCTGGCTCGGCGTCCGGCCGTCGTGCGACTCGCCGATGCGCCGCAGCTCGGCCACCAACGCGTCGACCTGTTCCATCGGGTGGGCGGAGAAGGTCCGCTTCCCCGGGGGCGGGTTGGCGGCCGTGTACTTCCCGGTGAGGCGGCCCTGGCCGATCGGTGAGTACGCGAGCGGGACGACGCCGAGGTCGCGGCAGCTCTCGATCAGCCCCACCCGCAGCGGCATGGTCCGCAGGAGCGAGAACTCGATCTGGTTGGTGGCGAGGCGGAGGCCGCGCGTGCGCAAGGCGCCGTCGATGGCGCGGGTCTCCTTCGCCGAGTAATTCGAGACGCCGACCGCGTTGATCACGCCCTCGGCGCGCGCCGTGGCCAGGGCCTCAGCCAGCGCGTCGTGCGAACGCAGCGAGATCGGCCCGTGGATCTGGTAGAGGTCGATCGTGTCGACGCCCAGCCGCTCGCGGGACTGGCGCGCCGCGGCGAGCAGGGCGGCGCGGACGTTGACCTTCCACGGCGACGGCATGAACTTCGTGGCGATGACCACGCGCCCGCGCACAGTCGGGTCCTCGGCCAGGAGGCGCCCGATGATGCGCTCGCTCTCGCCGCGGCCGTAGACCTCGGCGGTGTCGAAGAGCACGACGCCCGCCTCGATGCTGGCCTGCCACGCGTCGCGGATGGTCGACTCGGTCAAGGCGCCGTCGTAGCCGCCCATGCCCCACGTGCCCTTGTCGCCCCATGCCCACGTCCCCACGCCGAGCGGCGGGATGCTGACGTCGGAGCCCGCCAGCGCGATGCGGTCGCTCGCCTGCGGCGTGTGTGCCGCCGTCTCGCTCATCGGGGGTCCCCGGACCCCGGTCCCGACCCGGCCCGGTCCAGGTGCGCCTCGAGTGCGGCGCGCCACTCGTCGGGGTGCGTCAGCTGCGGCGAGTGGTAGGCGCCGTCGATCACGACGAGGACCGCGCCCGGGATCTCGTCCGCCAACGCCTCGGCCTGGCCGACCAGCGGAACGTCGTGCTCGCCCACGAGCACGGTGGTCGGGCACGCGAGCGACGACAGGCGGCTGCGCAAGGAGCCGTCGCCGTCCGGCACGTCGGTCCACAGCTCCATGCCGAGCCCCTTGACGGCGTAGGCGTCCATGCCGGCGAAGATCCCGTCCTTCTGTTCCTGCCAGGCGGCGGGCACCTTCGCCGCGATGAGCTCGTCCTCGGGCCCGCCAAGACTGAGCGTCGGGGGCATGCCGCGGGCGGGGTCGAAGGCGGTGATGTAGTCGGTCACCATCGCCCGGACCTTGTCGTCCTCGGGCTGGAACGACCAGGCGCTCGTGTCCATCAAGACGAGCGAGCGCACCAGGTCGGGGCGGCGCACCGCCATCGTCATGACGACCCGGCCGCCCATGGAGTGGCCGAGCAGGTCGACGGGACCGTCCCCCACGGCGTCGAGGAATGCGGCCAGGTCGTCGGCGAGCTGCTCGATGCGGTACCCCTCGAGGCTGCCCGTCTTGGTGGAGTGGCCGTGGCCTCGCTGGTCGAGCACGACGACGCGCCGGTCCGCCGCCAGCGCGTCGGCCTGGAGTGCGAAGTCGTGGGAGGAGCCGGTGTAGCCGTGCACGAGCACCAGCGTCGGTGTGTCCGCGGCGCCGCTCCCCCGCTCCGACCACGACAGGTCGACATCGTTGACGTGGATCGTCTGCGATGCGGTGGTCTGGGTCATCCCCTCTGTCTAGTGCGTGACCCCCGAGGCCGCCCGAGGCCGCCCGAGGCCGCCCGGGCCCCCGCCGAGCCCTACCCCGAGTCGACGGAGAGCTGCTGGACCGCCGCCGGCGGCGCCGCCGACGTCTCGGTCTGGGTGGTGGCGACCGATGTGCCGGGTGCCGCTGCCACGTTGGTGCACGAGCGCGCCTGGTTCCACGCCGCCAGCGCGGCGGTCGCTGCGTCGCCGGACAAGGGCTGGGGCAGGTCGTCGACGATCGTGGCCGGGCGCCAGGTCACCGCGTCGATGTGGCGGCCGGTGGCGGTGATGACGAGGGAGCCGCTGGCGTTCTCGGGCGGCGAGTTGTCGTAGAACGCGAAGTTGCCCAGCCCGTAGTCGACGTAGGCCGAGCCGAGATACCCGCCACCCAGGAGCACGTGGGCGTGCGTCCCGATGACGATGTCGGCGCCCGCCTGTACGAGCACCTGCGCCAGCGGCTCCTGCAGCGGGTTAGGGCAGGCGTCGAGCTCGGTGCCCCAGTGGAGGTAGACGATGACGGTGTCAGCCGTCTTGCGCGCCGCCTCGACCGCGGCCACGAGGTCGTTCACGTCGTAGGCGGAGGCGAGCCCGGGCTGGGTGGCGGTGGCGGTCCAGGCCGCCTGCAGGTCGGAGTCGATGACCTGGGTGGCGGCGATGATCGCGATGTGCTGCCCGTGGATGGTCGTCGTGTACGGCGTGAAGGCCTGCGCCGCGTTCTGCCCGATGCCGAGGACCGTGTAGTTCGCCTGGGTGCGCGCCGCCAGCGCGTCCTGGAGCCCCGGCTGCCCGCAGTCCTCCCCGTGGTTGTTGGCCTCGGTGATCAAGGTGACGCCCGCCCCCTTGAAGGCGTCGAGCGCGCTGGACGGTGCGTCGAAGACGTACTGCTTGGCTTGGGGTTCGGGGCAGGTGCCGTCGGTGAGGGCGGACTCGAGGTTGACCATGGACAGGTCGACGCCGGAGAGCAATTGGGGCACCGTCGGCCCGAGCGCGTCCGAGGGGTCGGCCGCGAGGCGGTCGCCGAGGTTGGTCCCGGCCGGGAAGTGCACGTCGCCGCCGAAGGCGAAGGCCACCGACTGCCCGTCGCCCTCCCAGTCCGGGTCGAGCCGCGGGTTCCCGGCGTGGGGCGGCGGCGAGGCGTGGTGGTG
>DATJTU010000310.1:0-4678 GCA_035503015.1 Acidimicrobiales bacterium
CGCGGCGTCGGCATCTTCGAGTGGCTGATCTTCGAGGAGGAGTACTACCGGGTGCGCGCGCCGACGCGCGTGAGCCAGAACGGGATCTTCCTCCTCGCCCCGACGATGTTCGAGTTCGGCACCGAGGCGCAGAAGGCGCGCTACCTCCCGGCCATGGCGTCGGGCGACGAGATCTGGTGCCAGGGTTGGTCCGAGCCCGACGCCGGGAGTGACCTCGCGGGCATCCGTTCCCGGGCGTCGCGCACCGACGGCCCGACCTGGATCCTCAACGGCCAGAAGACCTGGGCCAGCCGCGGCGCGTTCGCCGACTGGTGCTTCGGCATCTTCCGCACCGACCCCGACGCCGAGCGTCACCGCGGCCTCACCTACGTCCTCGTCGCCATGGACACGCCCGGCGTCACCGTGCGGCCGATCCCCCAGATCGACGGCGAGACCGGCTTCGCCGAGATCTTCTTCGACTACGTCGAGGTCCCCGAGGACCAGATCCTGGGCGAGGTCGACCACGGCTGGTCGGTGGCCATGGCGACGGCCGGCTCCGAGCGCGGCCTCTCGCTGCGCAGCCCGGCGCGTTACACCGAGGCAGCCGACCGCCTCCTGCGGCTCTACGCGTCGCGCGGCGGCCCGGGCGCGTCCACCGACGCGGTCGCCCTCGCGCACATGCACGCCGAGGCGTACAAGCTCCACACGTACTGGACTGCGAGCAGGGTCGTGCAGGGGCACGCCGTCGGGGCGGAGGCGAGCTGCAACAAGATCTTCTGGTCCGAGACGGACGTGGCCATCCACACGACCGCGCTGGACCTGCTCGGTCCCGACGCAGAGCTGTTGCAGTCGGGCGCGCCGGGCGACTGGCTCGACGGGTACCTGTTCTCGCTGGCCGGTCCCATCTACGCCGGGACCAACGAGATCCAGCGCAACGTCGTGGCCGAGCGCCTGCTCGGCCGACCCCGCTAGCGCGCGATCGGACAGGGGCGAGAGCCGTGGACTTCACGTTCTCCGAGCAGCAGGACGAGCTGCGCCAGGGCGTGCGCAACGTGCTCGACGTCGAGTGCGCGCCCGACGCGCTGCGCGCCTTCGCGTTCGCCGACGAAGCAGGCCGGGCGGAGCTGGCGGCGAACCGCTGGGCCGTCCTGGCCGAGCTCGGTGCGCCCGCCCTCGTCGTACCAGAGGCGAGCAACGGGCTCGGGTTGAGCGACGTCGACCTCGTGGGCGTCCTCGAGGAGGCCGGCTACGCGTGCCTCCCCGAGCCACTGCTCGAGACGGCGGCGCTGGCCGCGCCGACGCTCTCCGCGCTGCTCCCCGACCCCTCCGCCCAGGCCGCCTTGGCCGCGCTCGTCGAGGACGACGCTGTCGTCGCCGTCGGGGGCATCGACGTGACGGCTGACGGGATCGCTTCGCCGAGCGAGGTCTCGGCGGACGGGATGCTGCGCACGCCCCGGGTCGTCGGCGGACGCGACGCCGACGTCTTGTTGTTGGCAGCCCGCGACGACGAGTCGGGCTGGCAGCTCCACGCCGTACCGGCCGCGTCGTGCGTCATCGAGCCCACGCCGGCGCTCAGCCCGGCGCGCGACCTCTCGACGGTGCACTGGCCGCTCTCGTCGGACACGTTGTTGGCCTACGGGGTCGCGGCGGAGGCGGCGGGCGGCCTGTTGGCCGATCGCGCCGCCGCGGGGACGGCCGCCGTCCTGGTCGGCCTGGCGGATCGGATGGTCACGATGGCGGCGCACTACGCCAAGGAGCGCCACCAGTTCGGTAAGCCCATCGGGAGCTTCCAGGCGGTGAAGCATCTGCTGGCGAACGCCCGGGTCGCGCTCGAGTTCGCCCGCCCCGCCACCTACCGCGCCGCGTGGTCACTGGCCAGCGCGCAGCCGACCCTCACCCACGACGCGTCGATGGCCAAGGCGATGGCGTCGGACGCGGCGGACCTGGCGGCGCGCGTCGCCCTCCAGGTCCACGGCGCCATCGGGTACACCTGGGAGTGCGACCTTCACTTCTTCTTGAAGCAGGCGTGGGCGCTGTCGCGCGCCTGGGGGGACGCGGCCACACACCGCCGCATCGTCCTCGCCCACGCCCTGGCGGGCACGCGCGGCGCCCGCGCCTGAACGCTGTCCACTCGGACGACTCGGACGACTCGGACGACTCAGACGACTCGGACGACTCGGACGACTCAGACGAACCCGAGCACCGGGTACGAGCCGCCGAGGAAGCTCTTCGGGTCCGCGCCGAGCACCCCGCCGAGCGCCGTCGCGTAGAGCGAGCGGAAGTCGGTCGAGTAGACGGTGTTGCCTTCGGAGAGCTTGGTCAGGCTCGGCGGGTCGCCGTAGAAGCCGCCCCTGACCGAAGGGCCCGCGGCGAACGCGACGTTGGCCCACCCGTGGTCCGTGCCCTCGCTCGCGTTGCCCCCGACCCGCCGGCCGAACTCGGTATAGATCAACACGACGGTCTTGGATCCGTGGCGCGTCCCACGCAGCGCGTCCACGAACGCCGTCACCGCGGAGTCCAGCTCGCCGAGCAGCGTGCTCTGCACCGGGGCCTGGTCGGCGTGCGTGTCGAACCCGCCCAGCTCGACGCTGTAGACGTCCGCGCTGGCTCCCGAGAGGATGAGGTTCGCCACGACGCTCAGCTGGACGGCGAGGACGTTGCCGCTCGCCTGGCCGCCGCCGCCGTTCGCGATGGCCAGGTTGGCAGCGGCGCCTTCGGCCAGCTCGGACTCGTCCGCCAGGTGGAGGGGGTTGGCGCTCGCCGTCCGGTCCAGCACCGGCCCGAGCCGCTGTCGCAACTCGAGGAGCACGCGGTCCGACGCGGCCGCCTCGGCCGCCAGGGGCGCGTCGGCCCGGTCGGCATTCGCCGCCGCCGCGTAGAGACCCTGTTCGGACGCGGTGCCGGGGAGGACCAGCGGGCCGACCGGGATTGCCGCGCCCTGGACGCGCGCGCCGGAGAGCGCGGTCGGCAGCGTGGGGCCGAGCGCGATGGCGCGCAGTGGGCTCGACCGGGTCCCGTCGAGCCACCGCCCCAGCCACCCGGTGGAGGTTGCCGCGTCGGTGGACCCCGCCTGCCAGATGTCCATCGACTCGAAGTGGCTGTAGTTGGGGTCGGCAAAGCCCACGCCGTGCACGATGGCCAGCTCGCGGGAGTCCCAGAGCTTCTTGAAGCCGGGCATCTTCGAGTGCAGGCCGAACCCGTCAGCGAGCGGCAGCACGCTCGACGCGTCGACGGCGAGCGGCCCGCGGGCGGGGGCGTAGGCGGGGTCCTCGTAGGGGATGACCGTGTTCAGCCCGTCGTTGCCGCCGTAGAGGGTGACGAGCACGAGCGTGTCGCCACCGGCTGCACCGAGCGTCCCGCCGGCGCTCGACCCGGCGCTGGGCCCGCCACCGAAGAGGGTGTCCCACGCGCGCGGTCCGAACATCGCACCGAGCACGCCCAGTGCGCCGGCGCCCCCGGCCAGGCCCAGAAAGGCGCGCCGGTGCATGCGACGACGCGCGTCATCCGCTGCCGCCGCCTCGCGCGCCCGCTGCGCCTCCGCTGGCTCCTGGTCGATGCGAATGGGCAGCTCCACGGGCAGCGGATCGGTCGGTTCCACCACGGCTCCTCAGTTGCTCACGAATTCGGGTGAGACGAGCGCCAGCGTGACGAGCGTCGGCGGGTCGTCGGACGCCTGGCTCAGCGCATCGGCTGTCGTGCCGCTCCACGCGGGGACGCTCAGCAGCTCGGCCGCCGCGTCGGCCCGCGCGCCCGGTGACGCGTCGGCCACCGTCGAGATGTCCGCACTGCGGGCCAGCTGGTGCGCGAACTTCCAGCGCGCCAGCGCCGCCGCGGTCGAGAGCCAGTACCCGTTCTGCGGCCAGCCGCCGACGCTCGGCGGGTCGAAGAGCACCTGGCCGAGCCCGGCGAACACCGACTCCAGCTCTTTCGTCCGCGGGCGCTGCAGGTCCGTCGCCGTCACGCCGAGCGCCCGCAGTGCCCCGACGACGTACTCGGTCGGCTGCTTGACGAGGCCTTGGAGCGCGGTGGTCTGGGTGAACACCGGGTGCTGGAAGATCGCGGTCACCAGGTTGCCGACGTCGCGGTCTGCCGCGTAGCCCGGCGCGAGGTCGGCGACGACCGGGTCGTTCGGCGTGACCGGATAGGCGAGGTAACTCCAGAACCGTGAGGGCACGAAATGGGCCGACGCGTCGCTCTGGGTGACGAGGTCGATCACCTGTTGCCCGGTGTTGATGTTGCTCGCACCGAGGAACGTCTGTGGTGTCGTGCTGTGCTGGCGGGCGGCGATGGAGAAGCCACCGGTGCGGGGGTCGAGCCGCCACCCCGTGAAGCAGTACGACGCGGCGCGGACGTCGGCCTGGGTGTAGGTGCCGACGCCCATCGTGAACCGCTCCATGAGCTCGCGCGCGAAGTTCTCGTTCGGGTTCGACGCCTTGTTGGAGTTCGCGTCCAGCCAGATGAGCATGGCCGGATCCTGCGCCACGGCCGTCGTGAGCGACGTGAAGTCGCCACTTCCCTGCGAGCGGAAGATCTGGTTCTGCCCGTACATGTAGACGGGATAGCGGACCTTCGAGATCGCGGTCGGAAAGTGCGTGTGCAACAAGAAGGTCAACTTCTCCTTGAGCGGGTTCGAGGTCGCCAGCATCCGGCCGAGCCACCAGGTGGTGAGGTCGATGAACTCCGCGTGCAGCTGCACCGA
>DATJTU010000311.1:0-2717 GCA_035503015.1 Acidimicrobiales bacterium
CGCAACGACGAGGACGGCGGGCGCGCCACGCTCAGCAACGAGACGATGGACGCCGGGCTCAACCTCGCGGTGAAGGACAACGACAGTGCGTTCCCGCCCGATTGGCGCCTGAGCCGCTCCGGTCGCCGGCGCCCCGAGTCCGAGTGACGGTGGCCGAGTCCGACGCGGCCGCGGATGACCAAGCAGGCGCAACCGCCCCGCTGAGCGGGTTGCGGGTCGTCGATCTCTCCTCGTGGATCGCGGGCGCCTACTGCACGAAATTGTTGGCCGACGGCGGCGCGGATGTCGTCAAGGTCGAGGACCCAGGGGGCGATCCGCTCCGGAGATGGTCGGCGTCGGGCGCCGTCATTGCGCCGGGAGGCGACGGGGCGCTCTTCAATTTCCTCGGGGCGTCGAAGGAGAGCGTCGTCGTCGACGTGAACGGGGGCGACCCGGGCGGCCCAATGGAACGGCTGCTGGCGGCGGCCGACCTCGTCGTGTGGTCACCGGGCAACCAGGTGGTGGAAGCGGCGACGATGGCGCCGTCCGCGCTCCTGCGACGCCATCCGCACCTCGTCGTCACCTCGATCACGCCGTTCGGGCTCGAGGGGCCGTGGCGCGACAAGCCCGCCACCGAGTTCACGTTGCAGGCGTGGTCCGGAGCCGTGGTCGGGCTGGCGCGCGGGAGGCCAGATCGTTCGCCGGTCTTCGTGGGCGGCCAGATCGGGGAGTGGCTGGCGGGCCTGTTCGCTGCGATCGGCGCACTGGCGGCCGTCCGCCGCACGGCCACGGCAGGGGAGCTCGTCGACGTGTCGATGCTCGAGGCGTTGGCGCTGTGCCTCACGTACTACCCGGTGACGTTCAACGACCAGTTGGGCCGCCCGATGCGCAAGCGCCGGTTCGTCGCGACGCCGGGGGTCGCGGCGGCGCGCGATGGCCTGGTCGGGCTCGGCTGTGGCACCGGGCAGCAGTGGCTCGACTTCTGCGTCATGGTGGACCATCCCGAGTGGATGGAGGACCCGAAACTGTTCCTCGACCGCGTCGCGTTGGAGCCGACGATCGACGCCTGGGTCGCGGCCCGGTCCATGGACGAAGTGCTCGAAACGGCCTCAGCCTTTCGCGTACCCAATGCACCGATCGCCAACGGGTCGAACGTCTCGACCTTCGAGCACTTCCGCAGCCGGGGCACCTTCGTCGACAATCCCACCGATGGCTCGGTGAATCCGCGCCCGCCGTACCGGATGGGAGCCGCACGCCTCAGGCCGGCGGAGCCCGCGCCGCGGCTGGGCCAAGGGACCCTCGAGTCCACATGGAGTGAGGGGCCCCGCCCCGCGCGCGCCGGTCACTCCTCGGCCCCGCCGCGCACCCTCCCCTTCGAAGGGCTCCGCGTCCTCGACATGACGGCATTCTGGGCCGGCCCCCTGGTCGGCCACGTCCTCGCGATGCTCGGTGCCGAGGTCATCCACCTCGAGTCGCCGGGCCGGCCCGACGGCGCCCGCCTGGTCGGCGGTGTCCCGCAGTCCGAGGACCGCTACTGGGAACGGGGCCCGATCTTCGCCGCGCTCAACACGAACAAGAAGAGCCTCACCGTCGACCTGGGGGACCCGAAGGGCCTCGACCTCGTCCGGCGGTTCGTCTCGACCTGCGACGTGGTCGTCGAGAACTACACGCCGCGCGTGCTCGAGCAACTGGGCCTCGGCTACGACACGCTGCGGGAGTCCCGGCCCGATCTCATCATGGTCCGCATGCCCGGCTTCGGGCTCGAGGGGGCGTGGCGCGACCTCGCAGCATTCGCCTTCGTGATCGAGGACGCATCGGGCCTCACCTGGCTCACCGGACACCCCGACCTCCTCCCGTTTGAGCCCTACTGCGTCGGCGACCCCAACGCCGGGCTTCACGCGCTCTTCGGCCTCATGCTCGCCCTCCAACACCGGGAGCGGACAGGTGAGGGCGGGCTCGTCGAGGCGTCGATGGTCGAGGCGGCAGCGAATGTGGCCGCCGAGCAAGTGATCGAATTCTCCGCCTACGGCGCGCTGCTCGAACGGGCCGGGAACCGCGGTCCGTGCGCGGCGCCCCAGAACTTGTACCAGGCCGCGGGTCCGAACGAGCTCGGGTATGACGACTCGTGGGTCGCGATCGCGGTGGCGACCGACGAGCAGTGGGCGGGGCTCCGTCGCGCTCTCGGTGATCCGGATTGGGCCATGGACCCCGAGCTCACCTCGGCGGCGGGACGCGTGCGGGAACATGACGGTATCGACGCGCATCTCGGAGAGTGGTGCCGCGCCCGCGCCGCGGACGACATCGTCGAGACCCTCTGGGGTGCCGGCGTCCCGGTCGGGCGGGTCGTCCAACCGCACTGCCAGCCCGAGGTCCCGCAACTCGCGGCGCGCGGCTTCTTCGAGGAGCTCGTGCACCCCGTGGCCGGTCCGGCGCGCTACAGCACGCTGCCGATGCGGTTCTCCAGCGGGCCCGACCGGCTCCACGAACGCCCCGCGCCCTCGCTCGGGGAGCACACGACGGAGTTGCTGCGTGAGATCGGCCTGGCGCCGTCGGAGATCGAGGCACTCGAGGCCGAGGGCATCATCGGTGGCTGGCGCAGCGCGCAGGCGTAAGGGCGCGGCGCCCGCGCCGTATCCTTCCAAGATGGGCTTTGAGGTTGCCCCATTCGACGTCGTCGAGGCGTCGCGCAAGGTCTGGCTCGACCGCTGGGAGCCCGAGGCCGCATCGGGCATGGCCGT
>DATJTU010000312.1:0-3839 GCA_035503015.1 Acidimicrobiales bacterium
CCCCACGGCGGCGTCTACCTCGACATCGCGTCCCGGCGCTCGGCCGAGTACATCCGCCGGCGCCTGCCGTCCATGTACCACCAGTTCATGGAGCTGGCCGGCGTCGACATCACCGCCGAGGCGATGGAGGTCGGCCCCACCTGCCACTACATGATGGGCGGCGTGCGGGTGGACCCCGAGACGCAAGCGGCCACGGTGCCCGGTCTCTTCGCCGCCGGCGAGGTGGCAGGCGGGATGCACGGCTCGAACCGGCTGGGCGGGAACTCGCTGTCCGACCTGATCGTGTTCGGCCGGCGCGCGGGTCTCGGCGCGGCCGACTTCGCGGAAAGCCGTGCCGGTACGCCGACGATCGCGCCAGCGGAGATCGCATCGGTGATCGACGACGCGTACGCGCCGTTCGGGCGCGAGGACGGCATCAACCCCTACGACGTCCACCACGAGCTCCAGGACACGATGCAGTCGCTCGTCGGCATCATCCGCACGGGGCCCGAGCTCGAAGAGGCGCTCGTCAAGCTCGAGGACCTCAAGCAGCAGACGGCGAAGGTGCAAGTGAAGGGCGGGCGCGCCTACAACCCGGGCTGGAACCTGGCGACCGACCTGCCGTCCATGATCACGACGTCCATCGGCGTGGCCCAGGGCGCCCTCAACCGCACCGAGTCGCGCGGCGGGCACACGCGCGAGGACTACCCGGGACCCGACTCCGAGATGGCCAAGATCAATTTCGTCCAGCACCAGTCGGGCGAGCGCGGCTACCTGGCGCCGATCGCCATCGCGCCGGCGCCGCTGCCCCAGATGCCCGACGATCTCGCCAAGCTCTTCGAGGAAGGGAACTGAGCCATGTCCGACACCGACAGGGCCGACACGACGAGCGAATCCACCGGCGGGGTGGCGAGCCCCGGGGCCACCGCGGGGGCCGGCACCGAGTCCGGGACGGCGGCGCCCGGGACGGCGGCAGAGCCGACAGGGGCGAGCGCGGAGACGGTGACGAACGGCGCGGCGGGTGCGCCGGCGGGAGCCGAGACGGTCACGATGCGCGTCTGGCGCGGCGATCAGGAGGGCGGCGACTTCACCGACTACGTGATGCCCGCCGTCGAGGGCGAGGTGGTCCTCGACGTCATCCACCGGATCCAGGCCGACGACGCGCCTGACCTCGCCTGCCGGTGGAATTGCAAGGCGGGCAAGTGCGGCTCGTGCTCGGCCGAGATCAACGGGATGCCGCGCCTCATGTGCATGACGCGCATGGACACCCTGCCCGAGGACGAGCCGGTGACGGTGGCGCCGATGAAGACGTTCCCGATCATCCGGGACCTCGTGACCGACGTCTCCTTCAACTACGAGGTGGCCAAGACCATCCCTGCCTTCGATCCCGCCCCCGAGCCCGAGGGCGGCTACCGGATGCTGCAGATCGACGTGGAACGCGGCCAGGAGTTCCGCAAGTGCATCGAGTGCTTCATGTGCCAGGACGTCTGCCACGTCATCCGTGACCACGAGGACAACAAGCCCAAGTACGCGGGGCCGCGCTTCTTCATCCGCTTCGCCGAGCTCTCGATGCACCCCCTCGACGTCAACGACCGCCGCGAGCTCGCCCGCCAGGAGGGGCTCGGCATGTGCAACATCACCAAGTGCTGCACCGAGGTCTGCCCCGAGCACATCAAGATCACCGACAACGGGATCATCCCGATGAAGGAGCGGGTGGTCGACGCGCACTACGACCCGGTGGCCTGGCTCGGGCGCAAGATCCTGGGCCGCAAGAAGATGACGGCCGAGGAGGCCGAAGCCGCCGGCTGAGCACGCCGTCCGCGGCGGGGGGCCCTCGCGGGCCCCGCCCGACGCTTTCCGAGCTCCCCGCGCCACACTTGTCACTGTCATGGCCCGCTACCTCTCGCCGGAATGGGTGGAGTCCTTCGACGACGCGCTCCGCGCGCTCGACCTGAGCGACGCCGTGGCCGCGGCGGGCGCCGGCTCGCTGGCGGCGGCGGACGGGACCTTCAGCGTGGTCCAGGTGGTGACCGGCGTGCCCGACGAGGTGCGCGGCCCCGACGGTGGCGACGAGGTACGCGTCGTGCTGTCCGTCGCCGACGGGCACGCCCACCTCGTGCTCGACCACGCAGGGACCCAGGGCGGCACCGCCACCATCGTGCTCGGCTACGACGAGGCACTGGCCATGGCACGGGGCGAGCTCGACCCCGCCGACGCGCTGGCCGCGGGCCGGGTGCGCGTGCGCGGCGACCTGGCCGCGCTGGTCGCGGGGCAGGACGTGCTGGCTGCCGCCGCCCTCAGGCTGGGCGCCACCCTCGACGGGCTGACCGACCCGGGCGCCTGAGGCGCCACGTGGCCCGCACCCCGTTCGGCGCGTCGGCGCGCCCGCCGGACTTCGGCGGCCGCTACCGCGGGCAGGTGGCCGTCGTGACCGGGGCCTCGGCCGGCCTCGGCGCCCAACTCTGCCGGGACCTGGCGCGGGCCGGGGCGACGGTCGTCGGGATCGCGCGCAGCACGGGACGGCTCGAGGCCCTGGCGGCCGAGGTGCGTGTCCACTCCCCCGCCTCGACCACCATCACCTGCGACGTGGCGGACACCGCGGCCCTGCGCCGGGCCCTCGACGAGGTGGCCGGGACGCTCGGACCGATCGACCTGCTGATCAACAACGCGGCGCAGGACCCCGGCGTCCGGCTGGTCGACATCACCGAGGGCGATTTCCGCCACACCTTCGACGTCAACTTCTTTGCGCCCATCGCGGCCTCGCTCGCCGTCATGCCGGCCATGGTCGAGCGCGGCTCGGGCGTCATCGTGAACGTGTCCTCCGACGGCGGTCGCCTGCCGTCCCCGGGGCCGGGCGCCTACCCCTCGTCCAAGGCGGCACTCAGCGCCTTCACCGAGTCGGCGTCGTTCCGCCTCGGCCCCCGCGGCGTCCACCTCCACGTCGTCTACCCCGCGTTCATGGCGACCGAGCTGGGGCTCAGCGCGCTCGGGCGCGGCCTGCGGCGCCCCCCGCGCCTGACCCGGCGCAGCGTGCCGAGCGTGTCGCGGCGCATCCTGGCGCGGGCCGGCGGCCCCGGGCTCGAGATCAGCGTGTCGGGGCTGATCGACGCCGCCATGGTGTTCCGGGCCGTGCTCCCCGGCGCGTACCACCGGCTGCGGCGGAACTGGTAGCGGGTCGGCCCCGGAGAAGGGCCCGGCGGCGTTGTCGGGGCGTTGCCCCTCGCCAAGTGGCAGTTGCGAGACGCCCAAGCGAACACTGTGTGACGGCAGTATCGTTTGACCACCGGCTCGCAGAGGTCGGGCCGCGGGTAGGAGGTACGACGTGCATCAGCCGATCGACGACCACTTCCTCTTGAAGTACCGAGCGCTGTTGGACGCCGAAGACCTGGCGTTCGACGAGCTCGAGCATGCGTGCGAAGAGGGTGACCGCATGCAGTTCGACAAGGACATGGTCGATTGGCAAGTCGCGCTGGAGCACAAGATCGCCTTCTTGACCAACGCGGGGATCGAACTGAAGCTGCCCGTCCTGGGCTGAGCCACCACGCGAGGCGGCCGTCGCGGCCTCGACGTTGGGAATCCGTTGTGCGGGGTAGTGAGCAAGGGTCCTGGCGCGCCCGGCCCCGGACGACCAGGATGGTGGCATGCCGAAATCGGACAAGGGCCAGAGCCACCACCCCGAGACGAACGGGATGGTCGCGCCCACCGAGCAGACGAAGGGGATCAACGCCCCCTCGAGCCGGCTGAACATCGCGTTCCCGTTTTCGCAGATCAAGCTCCAGGAACCCAGCAAGGAACTGGTCGAACTCGCCTCGCTCGTCTTGGACCTCGTCGCGGCGATGAGCGAGTGGGTGCCCGAGGAC
>DATJTU010000313.1:0-4780 GCA_035503015.1 Acidimicrobiales bacterium
TGCCGCGGGGACGGATCGACCTCTCCGAGCGCGCCCGCGGTCTCGACGAATTCGTGGGCGGCCGCTGGCCCGACGGCCTGCGTATCTGCGCCGTCAAGCGGACCGACGGCGGTCGCGTCGTCTTCGGGCAGCCGGGCGCCCCTCCCTCGCGCCTGGCCCCGGCGGTGCTCGCCTCGTGCGCCATCCCGGGGTATTTCACGCCGATCACCATCGGAGGAACCGAGTACGTCGACGGAGGCGTGCACTCGGTCACCAACGCGGACGTGCTCCGGGCGGAGGGACTCGACCTCGTGGTCGTCGTGTCCTCGCTCTCCGCCGCGCACGGCAACGCCAATGGCGCGGACGGGTGGTTGCGACGGACGGTGCACCGCCGCATGGAGCGTGAGATCGGCCGGCTCGAAGAGGCGGGGACGGCGGTCATCAGCCTCGAGCCGGGCTCGGCCACCAGGCGGGCGATGGGCCTGCGGGCGATGGCCGAGGACCGCGGGCCGACAGTGATCGAGGCGGCCTACGAGGAGACCCGGCGGCGCATCCTCGCCACGCCGTTCCTCGCCTCCATGGGCGAGACACTGCCGGCCGCCTCGGCCGGCTGAGCCGGGGATTCCGGCCGAGGCGGGTAGTAGCCTGCGCGGAACCGACCGCGAAGGGAGGGTGGATGGGCCCTGACCGCCTGAGCCCCTTGGACGCTTCGTTCCTCCACATCGAGGACCACGTGTCGCACATGCACATCGGGTCGGTCACGATCTTCGAGGGTCCGCCACCACCTTTCCCCGACGTCGTCCGGATGGTCGACGCCAAGCTCGACCTCGTCCCGCGCTACCGCCAGAAGGTGCGTTCGGTCCCCTTCGAGCTCGGGCGTCCGGTGTGGGTCGACGATCCACACTTCAACATCGAGTACCACGTGCGGCACACGGCGCTGCCGGCGCCCGGCGGCGAGACCGAGCTACGCAAGCTCGTGGGGCGCGTCATGGCACAGCAGCTGGACCGCTCGAAGCCATTGTGGGAGATCTGGGTCGTCGAGGGCCTCGAGGACAACCGCTGGTCGATCCTGGCGAAGACACACCACGCGCTGGTCGACGGCGTTTCGGGGACCGATCTGCTCGCCGTGATCATGGACGGCAGTCCCGACGTCGAACGCCCGGCGCGGACCTCGTGGGCCCCCCACCCCGAGCCCTCGAACCTCGAGCTCGTGGTCGATGCACTCGAGAACTTCGTGTTCTCGCCCTACGAGCAGCTGCGCGCGGCGAGAGCGCAGACGCGCGCCGTTCGCCGCGTCGCCGGCTACGCAGCGGAGGTCGCGAGCGGCCTCTTCTCACTCAGCGGGCTCGTCCGTCCGATGCCGCTCTCGAGCCTGAACGGTCCCCTCGGACCGCACCGGCGCTACGCCTGGGCGTCGACGTCGGTCGACGACATCAAGCGTGTCCGCAAGGCGCTGGGTGGCGCCTTCAACGACGTCGTGCTCGCGTGCATCACCAACGGATTCCGCGAACTGCTCATCGCCCGCGACGAGAGCGTCGAGCGCGTCGTGCGCACCTTGGTCCCGGTGTCCGTGCGCCCGCGCGACACCGCGGGGAAGGCGGTCGGCGACGGAACCTTCGAGAACCGCGTCTCGGCGATGTTTGCGGAGCTGCCGGTCGACATCGACGACCCCGTGTTGCGGCTCCACACGATCACCGAGCAGATGAAGGACCTCAAGGAGTCCAAGCAGGCAGTCGCCGGCGAAGCGCTCACGTCCATGTCCGGGTTCGCACCACCGATGCTGCTGGCACTCGGCATGCGCCTCGCCACGCGGGCAGGTCAGCGCAACGTCAACACCGTGACCACGAACGTGCCCGGACCGCAGTTCCCCCTCTACGCCGCGGGACGCCGGATGGTGCGGGCGTTCCCCTACGTCCCGCTCGGCGGGCAGATGCGCTTCGGCATCGCGATCTTCTCCTACAACGGGGAGGTCAGCTACGGCATCACCGGCGACTACGACTCCACCGCGGATATCGACGTGTTGGCGGGTGGGATCGAGGACGGTATGACCCAGATGCTCAAGGCGTGCGAGCAGCCCCCGTCCTGACGCGCCGCGCTCAGGCCACGTAGCGGGGGATGCTGGCTACCTCGTCGGCGATGTAACTGCGAAGGCCCGACACGATCACCCGTTCGACCTTTCCGCCGACCAGCGCGACGTGGACCGACAGATCGCCCTCGACGCGGACGACGGTCGAGCCCTGCTCGGTCCCCTCCGCGAAGCGATAGCTCCCAGAGGCTGTCAGCCGGTCGGGATAGTGGTCGGGCAGCACCCGCCACTCGGTGCGCGCCTCGTCGAGATACACGTCCGTCCGTGTCACCCACGTCAGCTTGTCCGGGTCGACCACCCTGCGGACGGCAGAGGAGAGCGACCCGGTGAACGCGAACCGGACGGCGATGCGCACCACCGGCCCGGTGTCGTCGTGCTCGAGCACCTCGCGCACGTCGATGTCGGTGCGCCGGGGCCGGCCGCGGTAGAAGTCCGGGTCGCCGTAGACGGCAACCGCCTGAGCCGGCGGCACGGCGACCACCTGCTCGACGTCGAACCTCACGCAGGTGCTGGGCGAGTGGGTGGAAGACCGAGCTTGCGATGGTCCCAGCTCACCGTGCGGTCCACGTGGAGCTTGATCCCGACGCGTTTGTGCAACATGGTCTCGATGAACGGTTTCAGCTCGTCGGTGTACGGCGCGTAGTAGCGCTCGAACACGCTCACGCCGAGCGTCCAGAGCTTGTCGGGGTCCTCCACGATCTCGGCTTTGCCCACGAGCTCGACGCCGCGCAGTTCTTCGTAGTAGTCGCCGTCCTCGAAGAGGAGGGTCAGGCGGGGGTCACGCCGCAGGTTCTGTGCCTTTTGCGACTTCGACTTGGTCTCCACCGTGACGCACCCGTCGAGGAACCCGTACCACATCGCCACTGCGTGAATGGAGCCGTCCGGCGAGATCGAGCACATCGTCATCGCCCGCCGCTCACCCAAGAAGGCATCGATCTCATCTCGCGTCATTTCGATTGCCTTGCGCTGATTCACGCCGTGGCCCATGGCCTCGGTCATCGCGGCACCTCCCATGTACGTGCCCACGGGAGCGTAGTGCGACGAGACCCGAAGCGGCTGGTAAGAGTTCATCTTCAGAACACTTGTTTTTTGCAACGCTTTCACAGCACGTTCACCTCGGCTGCCTAGCGTGTGGGCCCGATGGCGAACGCTGATCAGTACACGGGTCGCGGCAACCGGGGCCCACGTTCCAACCCCGTTGCCGATCGCCATCGCGGCCAGGACGACCTGGCTGAGGTCATCATGATCCGACCGGAGCGCTCACACCGCGCCGGGGTCATCGGATCGTTGGTAGCCATTGCGCGGGTGATCGCCTCCCCGCGCGCCCAGGCGACGCCGGCGCGCTCTACCCCCCGTCCGCCGTCGTCGCCTGCCTCTCTCTGCATCTTGCCGCCCCGGGTTCCTCACGACGCTGCCTGAGGCTGAATCAAGCGTGGCGATCGCGAATGCACAGGCCGCCGCGGGGCGGCCACCACTCCCCGGCCCGCCACGCGACAACCGGCCGCTGGTGTTGGTCGTCGACGACGAAGAGTCCTACCGCCAGGCCCTCGCGTCGGGACTGACGCGCGAGGGTTTCACGGTCGAGTCGGCCGGAGACGGTCACGAGGCGCTTCGCTTGTTCCACCGTGTGCACCCCGACCTGGTGCTGCTCGACGTCATGTTGCCGGACCAGTCCGGGATCGAGATCTGCCAGCAGATGCGCAGCCTGAAGCCGGTGCCGATCATCATGGTGACGGCGCGCGACTCGGAGGTCGACATCGTCCTCGGGCTCGAGCTCGGGGCGAGCGACTACGTCGCCAAGCCCTTCCGCCTGCGCGAGCTCGTCGCGCGCATGCGCGCTGTGCTCCGGCGCGGCGTCGCGGTCGCCGAGCACCACGAAGAGGTCCTGACCGTCGGCCCGGTGCGGCTCGACGCCGGCCGCCGCGAGGTGACCGTCAACGACACCCCGGTCGATCTCTCCCGGAAGGAGTTCGACCTCCTCGCCCTGCTGATGTCGCACAGCGGGCAGGTCGTCACGCGCGACTGGTGCATCGACCGGCTCTGGTGGGACCAGGAGCTGACCGACACCCGGACGCTGGACACCCACATCAAGCGGCTCCGGCGCAAGGTGGAGCCCGATCCGGCCAACCCCCGCCACCTCGTCACCGTCCGGGGCGTCGGCTTCCGCTTCGAGGGATAACGACGGGCCGCCCGACCCGGGCACGACGGGGCAGGTTCGCCCTACATTGAGCAGATGCACAAGGGTGATGTGGTTCCCGACTTCACGCTCCCCGACCAGACGGGGACGCCCCGGTCGCTCAGTGGGTTCCTCGCCGACGGGCCGGTGGTGCTGTTCTTCTACCCGGCGGCCATGACCTACGGCTGCACCAAGGAGAGCTGCCACTTCCGCGACCTGGCCGGCGAGTTCGCCGCCGTCGGGGCGCAGCCGGTCGGCATCAGCGCCGACGCGGTCGCCAAACAGAAGCAGTTCGACGAGAAGGAGTCGCTCGGCTTCCCGCTGCTGTCCGACCCGGACCGGGCGGTGGCGGCGCAGCTCGGGGCCAAACGCGGCTTGAGCTTCCTGCCGAACAAGCGGATCACCTTCGTCATCGACACGGACCGGACCCTGCTCGACGTGTTCCACACCGAGGTCTCCATGGGTGCGCACGCCGACAAGGCGCTCGCCCTCCTCAAGGGGCGGCGCGCTGCCTGACCCCGGCCGAGACCGCACCGTCG
>DATJTU010000314.1:0-5386 GCA_035503015.1 Acidimicrobiales bacterium
GCCGAGCTCGTTGTCGCGCACGGCGACCAGCCGGCGCGCCACACCCTTGTCGCGCCACACCCGCAGCATCAGCACGGACAGCACCAGCACGCCCAACGAGAACCAGGCGTAGGAGCGCTGCGACGCCAGGCTGAGGCCGAACAGCGACGGGCGCGCCACGACCGTGTAGGCCGGGTTGGGCAGACCCGTGCACAGGGTCCGGTCGATCCCCGGCACCGTGATGCACGGCGTCGCCAGGACGGCGTTCTGCATGAAGATGGCGAACGCCAGTGTGGTGACCGCCAAGAACAGTCCCGGCATGCGCAGGGCGGGCAAGCCGACGAGGATGGCGACGACCGCGGTGACGGCACCGCCGTAGAGCAGCACGAGCGGTAGTGGCACAGAGGTCCCCAGGTGCACGGCGACGAGCGTGCCGACGGCAACCAGCCCGAACTGGCCGAGCGACACCTGTCCCGCCCACCCGGTGAGCATCGTGAGGGACAGCGCGATCACCGAGTAGATGCAGATCTGGCTGAAGAGCACGTCGTTGCCAACGGACAGCACGAAGGGCAGCAACACGGCCGCCAGCGCGGCGAGCCACATGCCCGAGACCGACACCCGCTTGCGCAGCTGGTCGGCTCCGACGCGCAGCGTGGTGACGGCGCCGTGGGCCCACGTCGTGCGGTCGCCGGTCCGGGCACCCTTGCGCAGCGCCCCCACCCGGATGAGGAGCACCGCCATCACCACGATGAAGATGATCAGCTGCTGCTTGGCCGGCGACGGGATGTTCCACTCGAGGATCTCGAGGAGCACGCCTACGCCCACGCCGGCGATGAACGCGACGGTGAGATTGACCATGGCCCCGATCAGCGCGGCCGTCAGCGCGTAGAGCAGCAGGTCGGGCGAGAGCGCCTGCGTCAGGGCGCTCGTCTGGTTGGGCGCGTTGAGGATGGCCGTGAAGGCGGACAGGGCGCCGGCGACTGTCCAGGTGAGCGTCGAGGTGCGCCGGATCCAGACGCCCGAGAGCCGGGCCGAGTCCGCGTTCTCCGACATGGCGCGCATCGAGAGCCCCCACGAGGTGAACCGCACCGCGAGCACCAGGGCGATGGTGACGAGCGGGGCGACGATCAGCGTGAGCACCTCGGTCGGCGTGATGATGAACGGGCCGAGGGAGAACGAGAGGTCGAAGGGCACCGGCACCGGCTTGTAGAGGTTGGACGGCCTGATGAACGGCAGCGCCGTCAGGGCGAGCAGCACGTAGCTGAGGCCGATGGTGGCGACCATGACCAGGACACGGGGCCGGTTGAAGAGGCGGCGCAGGACCAGTTCGGACAGGGCGCCCACGAACGCGGCCAGCCCGATCGAGAGTGTGAGCGCGAACCAGTAGTTGAACTTGAAGTCGGCCGTGAGCTTCACCAAGAAGACGGCGGCGATGACCCCGATCTGGCCCTGGGCGAAGTTGAGGACCCGGTTGGTGCGGTAGACGAGGACGAGGCCCAGCGCGAGGAGCCCGTAGCCCAGGCCGTAGAAGAGGCCCTGCACCAAGACGAAGTCAGGTGCGGAGAATGCAAGCAGGTGCATCGGCTAGCCCAACCCCGCGGCCGCCGTGCCCAGGAAGACCGGGCGGAGCAGGTCGTCGCGTCCCATCAGCTCCGAGGTCGGCCCGTCGAAGCGGATCTGCCCACGCTCCATGAAGAAGCACCGGTCGGCCAGGCTGAGCGCGCGATTGAGGCTCTGCTCGACCAGGATCACCGTGGTGCCGCTCTCGTTGATCCGGCGCACCATGCCCATGAGCCGTTCGACGGTCATGGGCGCCAGGCCGAGCGCGAGCTCGTCGATCATCAAGAGCCGGGGTGCGGTCATCATGACCCGCGAGAGCGCAAGCATTTGCTGCTCGCCGCCCGAGAGCGTGCCGGCCGGCTGGTCGAGGCGCTCGGCCAACTCGGGGAAGGCTTCGAGCGCTTCGTCGTGTGCCTGGGCCGCCTTCTGCTTGTCGGCGCGCAGCGTGTGGCTGCCGATGCGCAGGTTGTCGCGCACGCTCAGGCCGGGGAAGGTCATCTTGCCGCCCACCAGCAGTGCGACCCCCTGGTCGATGATCTGCTCGGGCTCCAGGTAGGTCGAGTTCATGCCGAAGACACGGATCACTCCGCGGTGCGGGTGCGAGAGTCCCGAGACCGCGCGCAGCAACGTGGACTTGCCCGCGCCGTTGGTCCCGAGCAGTGCCACCATCTCCCCCTCTTCGATCTCGAGGTTGATGTCGAAGAGCACCTGGTTGGTGTCGTAGAAGAAGTCGAGGTTGTGCACCTGCAGCGCGGGAATGGCACCCCCGGCCTGGCGCCGGCGTCCTTCCGTGTAGCGCTCGATCACGTCTTCGATGACGAGGGTGATGTCCCGGCGCACGCTGCGCGACCCGATGATGAGCAGCAGACCGCCGACCGCGCAGACAGGGAAGATCAGGGTCAGCGACGCGATGATGCCGTGTAGGCCGCCGATGGCGTCAGACACTGCACCCAGCAACACGGAGCCGGTGAACCCTCCGAAGACGAGGGAATAGACGCCGAACATGGCGAAACAGATCGTGCGCATCTCGGGCGGAGCGGTCGCCGCAAGGGTCAAGAAGATGCAGATGGCGAGCGGCGACACGGCGGCCTGCGCGAGGAACTGCAGCGTGACGCACAGCCAGAGCTCGGGTACGTAGAGCGAGAGGACGAACAGCCCCCCGTAAGCGGTGATGCAGATGCCCGCGATGACGAGCGGCCGCTGCGGCGCCTTGCGGAAGTAGCGGTCCCCGAACACGTAGGCCAAGGGCAGTCCGAGGAACGCCGCCAAGCCGATGATGGCGTAGACCTCGCTGCGCTGCGCCGTGTCCAAGTGGAACTTGTCGATGAAGAACAGGTTCCCGAACAACGGCGCGCCGGTGCCCGCGAAGCCGAGGATCGCGACCGCGACGAGTTCGTAGTAGAGCGAGCGGATGCGCAGGAGGCGCGTCACCGCCGATCCCAGCAGGACCCGGGGTGCCTTCTCCTGCTGGGAGTGCAGGTCCATCCCCGAGGCCTTCAAGATGTGGCTGCTCTCGTTGGCGCCCTTGTCGGGCTCGTGCAGCGTGAAGAGCGAGAACCCAAGGGGGATCCCGGCGAGCGCGACGAGGAGGCCGTAGCGCCAGTCGTGGGCGATCGTCACCACGAAACCGAAGATCAGGATGCCGATCGTCTGCGAGAGCGGGTCCGAGAGGTTGTGCCAGCTGAAGATGCGCCCGCGTCCTTCGGTGGGATAGGCGTCGGAGAGATACGAGTTGTGCACCGTGTTGTTCACGCCGGTGCCCACCGATGCCGCCAGGTACAAGAAGGCGAACCACCAGACGTTGGGCGACAGCGCCATCAGGCTCCCGAAGGCGGCGAAGATGAGGAGCGCCACCGCGGCCACGACCTTGCGGCTCCCCCGGTCCGCCCACAGCGCGAGCGGCACCGCCCACAGGAGCTGCGAGACCTGCGCGATGAAGGCCACTGCGCCGAGCGACGCGTTCGACATGTGGAACGAGGTCTTGAGGTTGTTGCCGATCAGGTTGATGCCGTTGCCGAAGGTTCCCGGCACGAGCGCCGCCGCCGTGAGCAGGACGAGACCGGCGAAACCGGACGTCTTGAGGATGCCGAGCAGCGACGGGGGCTTTCCCTCGCCCGTGCCCGGCATGACCGCGAGGTCTGCGACGACGTCCGGGTCCTTGACCTGGGAGACCGCCTCTCGCAACAGGTCGTCAGGGACGGCGAATTCGAACAGTGGGTCGTCGGCCACCGGGGGACTTTATCCCTGACATCTGCGTCAGGTCCTGGCGTGGACCTGCTCCGACGGACGGCCGGTGGCCCCACGCCGTCCGAGGTCAGGTCGCTGGCGCGACGGTGGCGACCGTCAACGGGCCCTCAGGGATGACCGCCACGTGCGCCCCCGACCCGAGGCGGCCGAGCGCTTCCTCCACCGCGCCGTCGAGGTCGGGAGCGGGAGTGAGGTGCGCCGAGGCGATCGTGGTTACTTCGAGACCGTCGCTATGGAGATGGACCTCCGCGCGCGCGAGCACGCGCCCCAGGACCTGGGCCTGCCAGCGGTCGAGCTCGGGACCGCCGCGGGCGGCGGCCAGCTCGGCCGGTGTCTCCGCCGCCGCGAGCAAGCGGGCGAAGGCACCGCCGTCCGGCACGCCGTCTTCGCAGGCGGCCGCCATGATCACCACGCCGGCGTCGCGCACGATCCGGTCCGCCGCGGCCATGCCCTTGACCGCTTGGTAGAGGTTGCGGTCGAGCGGGTAGCCCCCGTTGGTCGAGACGACGAGGTCGAAGGGAGACCCGACCTGGCGGACGGCCGAAGCTTGCACGTAGGCGCAGGCGGCGTCGTGCCCGTCGGGCAGCGGCGCGGCGAAGACGGCGGTCACGCGCCGGGCGCGGTTGATGGCGACGTCGAGCGAGAGGTCCGGGGGTGCCAGGGCCGTCGCGGCGCGCACGAAGTCGTGGACGGGGTTGCCCTCTCGGGTGACGAACGTGGCCCGGGCGTCGGCGATGCGGCGCGGGTGATGCGCCTCGAGAATCGTCGGCGTCGCGGCCAGACCCGGGCAGACCCCTTTGGGCCCGCCGCTGAACCCGGCAAAGAAATGGGGTTCGACGAAGCCAGTGATGATGCGGACGTCGGCGTCGACGTACTCGCGCTGGAGCAGGATCGGCGTCCCGTCCACCTCACCGACGGCGACGTGCGCGCCGTCGTCTGTCGCAACATGGTCGACCAGCGGGTAGCGGCCCGCGATCTCGGGGCCGATCAGCTCTGCCATTTCGGCCTCCGTCGCCTGCCGGTGCGTGCCCGTCGCGCAGAGCAACGTGATGTGCTCATCGGGAACGCCGGCGCGGGCAAGCTCGGCCAGCAGCGGCGGCAGCACGACCCGGTTCGGCATCGGTCGCGTAAGGTCGGGGAAGACGACGGCGACCCGGCTGCCCGGCGGCACCAGCTCGCGCAACGGCGGGCCGGTCAGCGGGGACCGCAGCGCCGCGGTGATGGCGGCGGCCTCGTCGGGCAGCGCCGGCTCGTCGACCGGGACGACGACCTCTGCCCCAGTAGGGACGTCGACCGACGTCCCGTGACGGCCGTAGGCGAGGTCGACGCGCATCGCAGCGTTCTCCCGCTCAGAAGGCGGGGATGTTCGACGTCCTCGGCAGTGATTCAGTCGCGGCGATCACCGCGTACGCGACGTGGTCGACGCGAGGGCGCAGCCGGCGGTACGTCTCGACGGCTTCGGGGTCGGGCTCGATGACCGCCTGGACCGGGTCGAGCTGGTCGAGCGTCAAGTCCATGGCCAACGCGCGACCCGCGAGGAGCGCCGCGCCGGCAGAGGCGGCCTCCCCGGAGCGGTGGCGCGTCGCCGGGACGCCCAGCA
>DATJTU010000315.1:0-10776 GCA_035503015.1 Acidimicrobiales bacterium
GACGGCCAGGCGCGCGGCGCGCGCTCGGCCGAGGCGGCCGCCGCCGCCGGCACCGTGGGCAAGGGCCACCTCGAGCAAGCGGGCCGCTGGACCGGGACGCTGCGCGTCGGTGACACGACGCACGAGTGGCGCGGCGCGCACGGCAACCGCGACCGGTCGTGGGGGCCGCGTCGCTGGGGCGGGCCGCGCATGTGGCGATGGTTCTCCATCAACGTCGGCGACGATCTGCACTTCGGCGGCATCCGGCTCGGGACCGAGGCCGGGGACCTCCACCGCGGGTGGGTGTGGGACGGCGAGCGCGCGACGTCGGTGGCCGAGTGGCGGGTGCGCAGCGAGCTCGAGGACGACGGGGTGACCCACAAGGTCGTGCACCTCGATGTGCGCGACAAGGAGGGACGCTCGTTCCCCCTGCGCGGCGACGTGCTGCGGGTGGCCAACATCGGCCAGGCCGGCGGCACCGTGGTCAACGAGGGCCTGGCGCGCTGGACCTACGACGACCCCGCGGGCGAAGCGCGCACCGGCTACGGCATCTGCGAGTACCTGCACCAACTCGACGACGGCGGGAGGCCGGTCGTCCCGGTCGACTAGGACCGGCGATGGCACCCCGCCCCGACGGCGAACAGCTCGCGGCCGCGCTCGGCGCCCGGCTCGGCGGCACCGTGGCGAACCTGTGCCGCCTCTCGGGCGGCGCCTCGCGCGTCACCAGCGCCTTCGACCTCGAGGTGGACGGCACGACCCGCCCGCTCATCGTGCAGACCGACCGCGGCGACAACCCCGCCAAGGCCGGGCTCATGGCGGTCGAGCGGTCGTTGCTCGAGGCGGCGGGCGCGGCCGGGGTGCCGGTGCCGGCGGTCGTGGCCGGCGGCGACGGGGTGGCCGACGGCCTCGGCGCCGCGTGGCTCGTGGTCGAGCGGCTCGACGGCGAGACGATCCCGCGCAAGATCCTCCGCGACCCCGAATTCGCGGACGCCCGCGGCGCTCTGACAGCGCAGTGCGGCCGCGCGCTGGCGGCTGTCCACACCATCGCGCCCGATGCCGTCGCCGGGCTCCCGCCCACCGACCCGCTCAAGGACCCGCTGCCCTACCTCGATGTGCTCGGCGAGGCGCGCCCCGCCCTCGAGCTCGGCGCGCGCTGGCTGGCCGCCCACCGGCCCGTCGCCGGGCCCCGTGTCACCGTGCACGGCGACTTCCGCCTGGGCAACCTGCTCGTGGACCGCGCCGGGCTGCGCGGGGTGCTCGATTGGGAGCTGGCGCATGCCGGTGACCCCGCCGAGGACGTGGGGTGGCTCTGCGCGCCGGCGTGGCGCTTCGGGGGCCCGGCCGAGGTGGGTGGCTTCGGCGCGCTGGGGGACCTGCTCGGCGCGTACGAGGCGGCGGGCGGCGAGGCGATCGACCCCGCGCGCGTGCACTGGTGGCAGGTCTACGCCACGGTCAAGTGGGCGACCATCTGCGCGCTGCAAGCCTCGGCGCACCTGAGCGGCGCGACGCGCTCGGTGGAGCTGGCCGCCATCGGGCGCCGCGTCTGCGAGAGCGAATGGGATCTCTTCGTGCTCCTCGGCGTCGCGCCCTCGGGCCCGCCCCCCTCCCCCGACCCGCTCGGCGCGCGCGTCGCCACCCCGCCGTTCGGGCGCCCGACCGCGGCCGAACTGGTCGAGGCGGTGCGTGAGTACCTCGAGTCGTCGGTCATGGACCAGAGCGAGGGCGGCACCCGCTTCGAGGCGCGCGTGGCCCGCAACGCGCTCGGCGTGGTCGAGCGCGAGCTGGTGCTCGGCCCGGCCGTCGCCGGCGCCCACGCGCAGCGCCTGCGCGCGCTCGGTGCGGAGGACGACGCCCAGTTGGCTGCGACCATCCGCGCCGGCGACCTCGACGACCGCTGGGAGCGGGTCGCCGCGGCGCTCGCGGCGTCGGCGCGCGATCAACTGCTCGTGGCCAACCCCTCGTACCTGCCGCCGTCCGCCGTGCCGCCGTCCTACTTGCCGGCGCCCAGCGCGTAGGCGTCGACGCCGGCGACCGGCGGCGCCTCCTCGACCAGCGGGCGCGCGTCGGCGGTCTCGGTGGCCGGCGCCCCGACGCCGCACAGGATGGCCCCTGCCACCAGGCTGCACGCCATCATGAAGATCCACGCGTGGTGGAAGGCGTCGACGGCGCCCGTCCCGGTCGCCGTGCCGAGGATCGCGACCAGGCCCGCCACCCCGAGCGCGACGCCGATCTGGCGTGTCATGGCGTAGAGGGCCGACCCGGTGGCGAAGCGCTGGGGCGGGAGGGGGGCGGTCGCGGCGCCGCCGAGGGAGGGCAGCATCAGCCCGACACCGAAGCCGCCGAGGAGGCTGCCCGGCAGGTAGGCCCCGACCCAGTCGGGCGTCGCGCCGACGTGAGTGATCCACCACGCCCCGCCGGCGGCGAAGCACAGCGACCCGGCCACGCCGACGGCGCGGTGCCCGAAGCGCGACCCCAGCAGGCCGGCTGGATACGCAGTGAGCCCCGCCAGCAGCGGTCCCGGGGCGATCATGAACCCCGCGCGCAGGACCGATTCGTGCCACACGCCGGTGAGCAGGAGGACGCCCCCGAGCACCAGGGCGCCGAAGCCGCTGAAGAACGCGAGCGAGCTCAGGTCCGCCAGCGCGACGGCGCGATGGCGGATCACCGCCGGCTCGAGGATCGGGTTGGGGTGGCGGAACGAGCGCACGACCAGCCACGCGCCCGACAGCGCTGCGACCACGAACGCGCCCACGATGCGCGGGCTGCCCCAGCCCCAGTCCGAGCCCTGGACGATGGCGGCGACGAGACTCGCCACCGAGACGGACAACAGTGCGGCGCCGAGCAGGTCGGCCTTGTGCGCCACCGGGTCGCGCACCTCGTCGAGGAGCTTGATGCCGAAGACGAGGGCGAGCACGCTGAACGGCAGGTTCACGAGGAAGACCCAGCGCCAGCTGACCTGCACCAGCAGCCCGCCGATGGGCGGCCCGAAGGCGGCGGCCGCGCCGCCGACGGCGGACCACAGGCCGATCGCGGCGCCCTTGCGCGCCGGCCCGAAGGCGGGCAGGAGGAGGCCGAGCGAGGTGGGCAGCATGAGCGCGCCCCCGAACGCCTGGAGCACGCGGGCGCCGATGAGGAACTCGAGCGACGGCGCCACCGCGCAGAGGGCGGACGACGCGGTGAAGATGCCGAGGCCGAGGAGGAAGGCCCGCTTGCGCCCGGCCCGGTCGGCCCACCGCCCGGCGGGCACCAGGGCGGCGGCGAACACGATCGTGTAGGCGCTCAGCACCCAGGACAGCGAGCTCAGGCTCTCGCCGTGGAACGTGTTCGAGATGGAGGGGAAGGCGATGTTCACGATGAACAGGTCGAGCGACGACAAGAAGACGCCGGTCAGGACGATGAGCGCGGTCACCGTCGGCCGGGTCCGCCGCCCCCGGGGGCTCGATGCAGCTGGCGACCCAGCTGGCGATGCAGCCGGCGATCCAGGGGGCGTTGGCGTCGGGGCAGGCACGGCCGTCTGGGCAGCAAGTTCTGTCATGAAACCAACTATAGGGGAGAAAGTTTTATAAAACAACGCACTCGGCGGAAATGTGCGGTAGGCTGGTGTGATGCTCAAGCGTGACTACCCGAGCCAGTACTGCCCCGTGGCCTCGACCCTCGAGGTGGTCGGTGAGCGCTGGACCCTCCTGATCGTCCGGGACGTCTTCTTGGGCATCCGCCGCTTCGACGACCTCCAGCGCGACCTCGGCGTGGCCCGCAACGTGCTCCAGACGCGCCTCGAGCGCCTGGTCGAGGAGGGGATCCTCGAGAAGCGTCCCTACCAGGAGCGCCCGTTGCGCTGCGAGTACCGCCTGACCGAAAAGGGCGCCGACCTCTGGCCGGTGCTGGTGGCGCTGCTGCAGTGGGGCGACCGCTACGCGCTCGAGGGCGAGCGCCCGCTGATCCTCCAGCACCGCGGGTGCGGGGGCGAGCTCGATGACCGTCGCCGCTGCACCGCGTGTGGCGCCGACGTCACGGTGAACGAGGCGATCGCCGTCCGCACGGGGGCGCGGCGTCCGGGTGCGGAGCAGCCCGAGGCAGACGACAAGGCCGCGCACGCCGCCGGCGCCGCAGCGGCCGTTCCCGCCTGAGCCTCTTCTTGGGGGCCGCCCCGGCCTGACCGCCGCCCTCCGTTCCGGGGGCCGGACTCCGGGCGCGCCGGGAAGCGCGTCGCTACCGTTGCGCTCCATGAGCGACACCATGAGCGACACCATGAGCGACACCACGGGCGACGACATGGCCTGGCTGGACGCCACCGCGCAGGCGGCGCTGGTGCGCGCCAAGGAGGTCTCGCCGGCCGAGCTCGTGGGCGACGCCATCGCGCGGATGGAGCGGCTGAACCCACAGCTCAACGCGATCATCCACGAGCTCTACGACCGCGCCCGGGCCGAGGCCGATGGGCCGTTGCCCGACGGGCCTTTCCGCGGCGTGCCCTTCCTCTTGAAGGACCTCGGGGCCGAGCTGGCCGGCACACCGTTCAGCGAGGGCATGGCGTTCGCCGGTGACTACCGCTCGACGGTGACCCAGGAGCTGACGCAGCGCTACCTCGACGCCGGCTTCGTGATCTGCGGCAAGACCAACGCGCCCGAGCTCGGGATCCTCCCCACCACCGAGCCGCGCCGCTTCGGCCCGTCGCGCAACCCGTGGCAGACCGAGCACTCGACGGGCGGGTCGTCGGGCGGCTCCGCTGCCGCGGTCGCGTCGGGCATGGTTCCCGCCGCGCACGCCAACGACGGCGGCGGGTCCATCCGGATCCCCGCGTCGTGCTGCGGCCTGGTCGGCCTGAAGCCGACGCGCGCCCGCAACTCGCTGGCGCCCCAGTACGGCGACCTCATGGGCGGGCTCGTGTGCGAGCACGTGGTGACGCGCTCGGTGCGCGACTCGGCCGCCATCCTCGACGTGACCGCGGGGCCCGTGCCCGGCGACCCCTACTGGGCCCCGCCGCGCCGCGGGGTGTCGTTCGCCGCTGCGGCCGAGGTGCCGCCGGAGCGCTTGCGCATCGCCGTCCTCACCGCGTCGCCGACCGGCTCCGACGTCGATCCCGAGTGCATCGCCGCGGCGCACGCGGCGGCGGCCCTGTGCGAGTCGCTCGGGCATCACATGGAGGAGGCCTCGCTCGAGGTCGACGGCGATGCCTTCGTGGGCGACTTCGTCAACGCCTGGGCCGCCGGCAACGCCTGGGCGCTGGCGGACTGGGAGGTGCGCCTGGGCCGGGCCGCCACCGAGGAGGACGTCGAGCCGCTGACCTGGGCGCTGGTCTCGCTCGGGCGCTCGCTCACCTCGGCGCAGTACCTCCTCGCCGTCCAGGGCCTCCAGCGCGCCTCGCGCCGGATCGCGCAGGCCTTCGAGGGCTTCGACGTGCTGGTGACGCCGACGCTCGCCGAGCCGCCGGCGCCCCTCGGCACGTTCGACTCGCCGCCGGGTGAGCCGCTGGCCGGCTTGCTGCGCGCCGCGGCCTATGTGCCCTTCACCCCGCCCTTCAACGTGACCGGCCAGCCGGGCATCTCGCTCCCGCTGCACTGGAGCGACGCCGGCCTCCCGATCGGCGTGCAGTTCGTCGGGCGCTTCGGGGACGAGGAGACGCTGCTGTCCCTCGCGGGCGAGCTCGAGCGTGCGGCCCCGTGGGCGTGGCGGAAGCCGCCGGTGGCGGCCTAGGCGGAACCGGGGCGGTCGGCCACCAGGACACAGCGCGTGCCCGAGTAGATCGTCGGCATGCACTTGTTGCAGTGGATGCACAGCGACGCGTCGGACGTGCCGGCCTGCATGCGGTTGGGCAGGTCGGGCTCGCGCAACAGGGCGCGCGCCATGGCGACGAACGCGAAGCCCTCGGCCAGCGCGGCCTCGATCGTCGCGAGCTCGGTGATCCCGCCCAACAGGATGATCGGCGTGCGCAGCGCGCGCTGGAACTGGCGCGCGTAGGGGAGGAAGAAGGCTTCCTCGAAGGGGTAGGTCCGCAGGAAGCGGCGCCCGACGACGCGGAACCCCAGCCGCACCGCGGGCGGGAGCGTCGCGCCGAACTCCTGGAGCGGTGCGTCGCCGCGGAAGAGGTACATCGGGTTGGCGAGCGAGCTGCCGCCGGTGAGCTCCAGCGCATCGAGCGAGCCGTCCTCTTCGAACAGCCGGGCGACCTCGAGGCTCTCGTCCACCCACAGGCCGCCGTCGACCCCGTCGGCCATGTTGAGCTTGGCGGTGACCGCGGTGCCGGGCCCGACCGCATCGCGCACGGTGCGCAACACCGCGCGCGCGAAGCGGGCCCGGTTCTCGACCGACCCGCCGAACTGGTCGGCGCGGCGGTTGAGCTTGGGGCTCAAGAACGCGCTCAACAGATAGTTGTGCCCGACGTGCACCTCGATGCTGTCGAACCCCGCCTCCACGGCGAGGAGGGCGGCGCGCCGGTAGTCCTCGATGATGCGATCGATCCCCGCCACGTCCACCGCGTGCAGGCGCGACCCCATCGGCGTGAACCCGCCGGAGGGCGAGAGCGCGGGCGCGCGGTTGGACCGCGCGTTGGCGACCGGGCCCGCGTGGCCGATCTGCGCCGCCGCCGCCGCGCCCTCGGCGTGCACCGCGTCGGTGAGGCGGCGCAGGTCGTGCGCGGTCTCCTTCGTGAGGAGCAGGCAGTGACGGTCCGTCCGCCCCTCGGGCGACACCGCGAGGTAGGCGACGGTCGACATCGCGACGCCGCCCGCCGCCATGCGGCGGTGGAACGCCACCAGCTCGTCGCTCACCTTCCCACCCGGCATCACGCCCTCGAAGGTCGCCGCCTTGATGATGCGGTTGCGCAGGCGCAGCGGCCCGAGCGAGGCGGGAGAGAAGACCTCGGCCACGGCCGGTCCGGCGGCGTGACGCGGGGGGCTGGGCATCCGCCTACCTTGGCGCGGCACCGGGCCGGATGCACATCGAACGGCGGGCACCGGGTGGGCCCGTCGGGTGGGTCCGCCGGGGTGGATCGAGCAAGTGGGCCGGCCGGCGGACCGGGCCGGGGTGGATCGAGCGGATCAGCGGGACGGCGCCGGCGAGAGCGGCGCCGGCCGGGCCGGCGGCACGCCCACCCCGCACGAATACACGGAGGCCGCCGCCTCCTCCGCCTTGGTGGCGCGGCGGGCTGGGTTGCGGATCGTGAGCGCGCCGAGCAGGCCGCCCGCGGCGGCCGCCACGCCGGAGATGAAGACGGCAGTGCGGAACCCGCTGGACAGCTCGTGCGCTGCGAGGCCCGCGACGCCGCTCAGCCCCGCCACCACCGGCAGCACGGCCACCGCGATCAGCCCGGCGGCCCGGGCGACCGTGTTGTTGATGGCGGACGCGATGCCGGAGTGCTCGGCGGGCGCGGCGCCCATCGCCGTCGACGTCAGCGGGGCGACGGTGATGGCGAGGCCCACCGCGAACACGAGGGTGCCGGGGAAGACCTGGACCCAGTAGCTCCCCGGTGTCGTCGCCCGCGCCAACAGTGCCAGGCCAGCACCGACGATGACGGGTCCGACGCTCATCTGGAGCCGCGGCCCGATGCGCGCCGAGAGCTGCCCGGACCGCGCGGAGAAGAGGAGCATGACCACCGTCACCGGCAGCAACGCCAGCCCGGAGGCCAGCGGGGTGTAGTGGGCCACCTCCTGCAACTCGATCGGGACGAGGAAGAGCGCACCCGAGAGCGCGCCGTAGACCAAGAAGGTCACGCCGTTCGCGCCGCTGAACTGCCGTGACCGGAACAGGCCGAGCGGCAGCATCGGGTGGTCGCGGTGAGACTCGACGTACAAGAACGTGGGCGCCGCCGCCACGGCGAGCACGAAGGAGGCGATCACGACGGGGTCGGCCCAGCCCCGCGTCGGCCCCTCGATGAGCCCGTAGGTCAGCCCGGCCAAGAAGACCACCGCCAGCGTGGCGCCGGGGACGTCCACGCGCCCGGTGCTCGTGGGATCGAACGTCTCGGGGACGTGACGCGCGGTCATCAGGAGGACCACAGCAGCGATGGGGACGTTGATGAAGAAGATCAAGCGCCACGACCCGGCGGCGAGGAGATAGCCACCGACGAGCGGGCCGGCCGCGGTCGCGATCCCGCCCAGGCCCGACCACGCGCCGATGGCCTGCGCGCGGTCCTCGGTCCGGAACGACGCCTGGATGATGGCGAGGCTGCCCGGTGTCAAGAGCGCGCCGCCGATGCCCTGGATCACGCGGAACACGACGAGGAAGACGCCGGTGGGGGCGACGCCGCACAGGGCCGAGGACACGGCGAACCACACGACCCCGATGGAGAACACCCGTTTGCGCCCGAAGTGGTCGCCGAGCGACCCCCCGAGCAACAAGAAGGCGGCGAGGGTGAGCGTGTAGCCCGTCACCACCCACTGCAGCAGTCCGACGCCGCCACCGAACGCCCTGCCGATGGAGGGGAGCGCGATGCCGACGACGGTCGAATCGAGGAATGCCATGCCCGTGCCGAGCACGGTGGCGGCCAGGATCCAGCGCCCCCGGGGACTGCGCATCGCAACGTCGGGCGCGGCGCTGGCCGGTGCAAGCGATGCGCTCATTGGGGGCACGACCGCATGGTCAGCGCGACGGTGGCACCCGGTCGTAGCACGCCGCCCGCCCGCGGGTCCTGGCTCAGCACGACGCCTGGGGGCGGGAGTGTGGTCGGCGAGACCGGGCCGATCGTCGTCGACGTGGTGGTCGTCGACGTGGTCGGCGGCAGCGACGAGGTCGTCGAGGTGGGTGACGTGGGCGAGGTCGTACTCGACGCGCTGGACGCCGTGGTGCTCGTCGACGACGTGGCCGAGGTGGGTGTCGTCGGCTTCTCGATCGAGAAGCAGGCCCACGTCAGGCCGGCGCCTTTGATCGAGTGCTTGGCGCCCGCAAGGGACAACCCGACGACCTCGGGGACGACGACCGCGTTGCCGTAGCAACCCGACCACCTGATCCCGATGCGCGTCCCCGGTGGGACCTTGGTGCCGGGCTCGATCCCGATGGCTCCCGCGTCGGGCGTGGGTGCCCTGCCCGCCAGGGCCAGCGAGTCCACGACGCTCTCGCTGGCGGTCGTGCCCTTGGTGCACGGCACATTGAGCCCGATGCTGCGCAGGCCTGCACCGCGCAGCGCGTCGCGCGCGGCGGCGACCTTCTGCCCGATGACGTCGGGGACCGCGATGCCCGTCGCCGGCTGCACGGACGACGATGTGACCGAGTCGGTGGTCGAGGTCGTGGTACGGCCCGCACGCGAGGACTCGTCGGTGGCCGGCGCGCTGCCGCAGGCAGCCACGACGACGGACACGACGGCGATCCCGGTTCCCACGCTCAGATGCCGCCGGCCGTACTGCACGGACCCATCATTGCCCTTGGCCCCCCGCGCGGTCGCTTCTACGGCCCTGTCCCCGACGAGGTTGCTGGACCTCGAGACGGCGCGCGCCGACGCACCCGATCGTGAGCAGCACGTTTCGTCGTCCGCGGCGCAATCGTCCGCGTCCCAGGTCAGCGCAGCACCGACGCGCCCTGCAGGGGTGTGCCGGTGTGCGGTGGATGGAGCAACTCGGCCAGCAGTTCCACCCCGTCCACGAGGCGCGGGCCCGGACGAGAAAAGAGCGCGTTGGCGTCGACCGCGACGATCGATCCGAGGCCGGGGGCTTCGGGGCGGTCGAGAAACGACGACGCTTGCTCGCACGCCCCCGCTAGATCGAACCCGCACGGGCTGAAAATGGTGACGTCGATCGACTCCGCCGCGATCTCGGCCCAGTCCAGCCGGCGCGAACGTTCGCCGGCGCCGGCGAGCACGGGTATCCCCCCGGCAGCGTCGACCATGTCGGGCACCCAGTGCCCGGCGTTGAAGGGTGGGTCCGGCCATTCGAGGACGAAGACCCGTGGCCTCGCGCGCCCGGCGACCCGGCGGCGGACCGCGTCGAGCCGGGCGTGCAGGTCCTGCATCATCGCTGCCGCGACCGCATCCGTGCCGATGGCGCGCCCGACCCGCCCGACGCACGCGATGACCTCGTCGAGATTCGCGGGGTCCAAGGAGAGCACCTCGGCCTGACACCCGATGCTGTCGAGCGCGTCCTGGACCTCGCCCGAGGGCACGGCGCACACCCGGCACAGGTCCTGGGCGAGGATGACGTCGGGGTTGATGGCTCTGATCCGCGCGCCGTCGACGGTGTAGATCGACGCACCCGCGGCGATCAGCGCGCTGACGTCCGTGTCGACCTCGGCCGCGCTGCGCGGCGTCTCCACGTCCAGCACCGTGCCCGACACGACGGGCACGTCCCGCGCCGCCGGCGGGAAGTCGCACTCGAAGCTGACACCCGCGAGTTGGTCGCCCGCGCCGAGTGCGAAGACGATCTCGGTGGCCGACGGCAGCAGCGACACGATCTTCACCGACCCATCATCGCGGGCCGACGCCGCCGGTCCGCCGTGCCGCCGCTGGCCTGGACCTAGGTCGGGTTGGGAACCGGCGCGGTCGGGGTGGCGCCCGCCGCGCACGCCCGCGGGTCGTAGGGCGCGAGGTTCGTGGTGGCCGTATTCGGGGCGGCGATCGCGCCGTTCGCCGTCGTCGGGACGGTCGTGGTGGTCGTCGTGGGCGCGGTGCCGGGCGCGCTCGGCGTGCTCGGCGTGCTGCTCGGCGTCGTCCCCGAATTGCTCGTGCCGGCGGCCGGCGCCGGGCTGTTCACCGAGAACTGTGAGCCGGTGATCACGGTGACCTGCGCACCGTTGGCCACCTTCGACGGGTCGTAGCCCATGACGACGGATCCCGACAGCGAGCGGGCGACCGACTCCGCGGCAGCCTCGCTCTGC
>DATJTU010000316.1:0-7355 GCA_035503015.1 Acidimicrobiales bacterium
ATGGGCGGCGATGATCTCGTCGAGCACCGCGCCCAACGTGTCCTCGCCGAGCGCCTCGAAGCCCATTTCGGCCGCGATCGCGGCGGGGTCTCCCCCACCGCGTTCGATGAGCGCGGCGAGGACCGCCTTGGACTGCGTCGCGGAGAGTTGCCCGCCCGACTCCATCGCCAACAGCGCCGCGAACGTCTTCGCGTCGAAGCGGGACCCCGCCTCGCCTCGCGCGGCCACCTCGTTCGCCGCCCGCGCCAGGGCGAGCCCGGCGGGCGCACCGGCCTCAACGGCGGCCGTCACCAGCGAGTCCAGACCCAAGTCGACGACGGCGTGGATCTGTTCCGACTCGGCGGCACTGGGCTCCCCGCCGAGTGACGCGGCGAGCGCAGCCCGGCGATCAGCGGGTAACGCGCCAATCGAATCACGCACCTTGCCACGCAGGGCGTCGTCCGGCGCGAGGGGAACCAGGTCGGGCTCGGGAAAGTAGCGGTAATCGTTTGCCTCTACCTTGGAACGCAACGTCTCGGTGCGCCCGGCCGACTCGTCCCAGTGCCGCGTTTCCTGGGCGACGACCCCACCGCTCTCGAGCAGGGCGATCTGCCGCTGCGCCTCGTAGTCGATGGCGCGCACGAGCGAGCGGAACGAGTTGAGGTTCTTGATCTCGCAGCGTGTTCCGAACGCGTCGCTCCCAACAGGCCGGACCGAGACATTGGCGTCGACCCGCATGGAGCCTTCCTCCATGCGACCGTCGGATGCGCCCGTGGCCACGAGGATCCCGCGCAGTTCCGAGGCATAGGCGCGGGCCTGGGCGGCGGAGCGAATGTCGGGCTCGCTCACGATCTCGACCAGCGGCACGCCCGAGCGGTTGTAGTCCACGAGCGCATGGTCGGCAGCGTTGATGCGGCCACTCGCGCCGACGTGCGTGAGCTTGCCAGTGTCCTCTTCCATGTGCGCCCGGGTAACGCCGACGCGCGACCCGTCAGGCAGGTCGAGCCAACCGTTCACGTTGATCGGCAGGTCGTACTGGCTGATCTGATAGTCCTTCGCCTGGTCCGGGTAGAAGTAGTTCTTCCGCGCGAAGACCGACGGGCGGATCTCGCAATGCAGGGCCTCGCCGATTCGCATCGCCAGCTCGACGGCGTACTCATTGAGCACCGGGAGCGAGCCGGGCAGCCCGAGGCAGGTCGGACAGATGTTCACATTGGGATCGTCACCGAACGCGTTGCGACACCCGCAGAAGAGCTTGGTGGTCGTGAGGAGCTCGCAGTGCACCTCGAGGCCGACGACCATCTCCCACTCGCCACTCACGGCGTCGCCGACCTGCTCGCTCAGTGTCCTGCTCACGACGCCTCCCCCTTCCTCGCTGCCCCTGCGGCTGGCGCATGCACCTCGACGGCACGCGCGACGCGGAACAGCGTGGCTTCGCCGAGAGCCGGGGCCAGCACCTGCACGCCGACGGGCAACCCGTCGTCGCCCGTCCCGAAGGGCACCGAGATGGCCGGGTGACCCGACAGGTTCGAGGGGATGGTGCAGACGTCGTTCATGTACATGGCCATCGGGTCGTCGACCTTCGCCCCGAGGTCGAAGGCGGTCGTCGGCGCGGTGGCACCCAGCAGCACGTCGACGGACTCGTACGCGCGGTCGAAGGCGCGCATCACCAGTGTCCGGACTCGCTGAGCCTGGGCGTAGTACGCGTCGTAGTAGCCGGCGGAGAGGGCGTACGTGCCGAGCATCACGCGTCGCTTGACCTCGGGGCCGAAGCCAGCGGTGCGGGTGGCGATGTTCATCGCCTCGGCGTCGTCGCCGTCGACACGCAGGCCATAGCGCACGCCGTCGTAGCGAGCGAGGTTCGACGACGCCTCTGCAGGCGCGATCAGGTAGTACGCCGAGAGGCCGAAGCCGAACTCCGGCACCGAGATCTCCTCGACCTTCGCCCCCGCTCCCGTGAGAGCGTCCGCGGCCTCGTGGACCCGGGCCTGCACATCGGGCGCGCACCCGTCGACCAGGTCGCGGCACAGGCCGACCCGCACACCCTCGACGCCTTCGCCCAGCGCCGGCAGCGTCGGGTCGGGGTCCGACGCGAGTGAGGTGCTGTCGCAGGAGTCGTGGCCGGCCAGTACGTCGAAGAGCAACGCAGCGTCCTCCACCGACGTCGCGAACGGCCCGATCTGGTCGAGCGAGCTGGCAAAGGCCACCAGCCCGTAACGCGAGACGCGCCCGTACGTCGGCTTCATACCGACCACGCCACAGAGCGCCGCGGGCTGGCGGATCGACCCGCCCGTGTCCGACCCGAGGCCGAGCGGCGCGAATCCGGCCGCGACCGCAGCCGCTGATCCCCCGCTGCTTCCCCCTGGGACCTTGCCGGCGTGGCGCGGATTGCGCGTGGGTCCGTAGGCGGAGTTCTCGGTCGAACTCCCCATGGCGAACTCGTCCATGTTGGTCTTGCCCAGCGCCACGGCGCCGGCAGCGCGGAGCTTCGCCACCACCGTCGCCTCGTACGGCGGACGCCATCCTTCGAGGATCCGCGATCCGCACGTGGTCGGCGTCCCGCGGGTGCACAGGTTGTCCTTCAACGCCACCGGCACACCGGCGAGAGGCCCGGGATCGCGCCCGGCAGCCACGGCGGCGTCCACGGCATCGGCCGCGGCCCGGGCTTCGTCGGCGAGTACGTGCAAGAACGCGTGGACGTCCCCGTCCCGGGCGGCCACCGCAGCCAGCGCCTCCTCGGTCACCTCACGGGCGGAGCGCTCGCCGGCGCGGATCTGAGCCGCCAATGCGACAGCTGAACCCAGGGCTCCCGCAGCAGACGCTGGATCTGGTGTCACGGCGCCTCGCTCCCGATGTGGGGCACGCGGAAGCGGTGATCCTCGACCGACGGGGCGGCCGCCAGGACCTCCTCGCGGTCGAGGCTCGGAACAGGCTCGTCAGCCCGTAGCACGTTCTCGAATGCGATCGGGTGCGACGAGGGCTCCAAATGCGCCAGGTCGAGCGATGCGACATCCGCAGCGTGGTCGAGCACCGTGCGCAGCTGCGCGGTGAAGAGCTCCACCTCCGCCTCGCTGAGCTCGAGTCGCGCGAGCTGCGCCACGTAGATGACGTCCTCGCGGCTGAGCGCCGCGGGCTCGGTCGAGCCCCGTGGCGTCGTGGCGTCGCTCACGACGGGCCGGCGGAGGGCGCGGGCAGCACGCCCGTGAGGAACTCGACGGTGCGGGCCTCGATCTCCTCTTTGTCCCAGTCCAACGTGGCCACGTGGTAGCTGCGCTCGAGCGTCACCTGCTCGACCGGGCCCTTGGCGCGGGCGACCAGCAGCTCACTCGACTTGGGGTCGACGACGTGATCCTGCGTGCTCGTGAACACGAGGACGGGACAGGTGACGGATTCGAGCTCGGCGGCGACCTCGTTCACCCCGGCGAACAAAGACCGGGCCGGCCGCAGGGGCAGGCCCGGATAGGCCGACTCGGCAACCCCATCCTTGGCGATGTCGGAGCCGATACCGGGCGCGACCTCCTCGCCGCTCTCGAGCATGGCGTCGATCAGCGCCAGCGTGTCCTCGTCGGGCGGGACGAGCAGCGGGTTCACCACTGCGATCGCGGCGATCTCGGGATGGTGTTCGGCCAGCCACACGGTCAAGGTCGCGCCCATCGAGAGGCCGACCACGACGACGGCGTCACTGCGCGCCGCCAGCTCGCTGTAGGCCAGCTCGGCGGCTGACGACCAATCCTCCCAGCGCGTCGGCACCATGTCGGCGATGTCGGTGCCGTGGCCCGGCAGCAGCGGCAGCTCGACGGTGAAACCCGCGTCGGCCAATGCGAGTGCGAGGTCGCGCATCGACTGGGGGTTGCCGGTGAAGCCGTGGAGGACCAACGCGCCGCGGGTGTCGCCCGTGGCGGAATAGGCCTCTGCACCGGGCATGATCGGGGCGCTCACAGGTCGTCAGCCTACCGGCGAGGCGGGTAGGGTTCCGGCGGCCACATGGCTCCGGGGCGGGGCAACGAGGTCCTGCACCAGCACCGAGACCGACGACGAAGGAGCACCGCAATGCCGGCGTACCCGTTCCTCAGCGACGAATGGCTAGACGAGGCCCGCAAGATCCGCGCCGAGTACGAGGGCAAGACGGCCCCCTTCCCGCATCAAGTGCGCATGAACCTCGTCGTCACCGCGGTCCCCTTCTCCGACGAGGACATCCTCGCTCACATGGACACGTCGAGCGGCGAGCTCGTCTTGGACACCGGGCACCTCGCGGAGCAGGACCTCAAGGTGACCGTTGACTACGACACCGCCAAGGCGATCCTGATCGAGGGGAACCCGCAAGCCGGCATGCAAGCGTTCATGGCGGGGAAGGTGCGCGTCGAAGGCGACATGGCGAAGCTCATGGCGCTGCAGGCTTCGCCGGCGGCCGCCGACCCCAATGCCGCGGAGTTGGCGACCCGGTTGCGCGACATCACCGAGTAGTCGTGCGGGTTCGGGCCCACCCACGGGTCCGACCGCTCCCCTGACGTGAGCACGCGGCATCCTTGAGGGGTGTCTGACGCCCTGTTCGAGGAGCCTCGTCTGGCCCGGCTCTATGACGTGCTGGAGTCCGCGCGCCCGGACCTCGACGCGTATCTCGCCATCGCCCGGGAGCTCGGCGCCACGCGGGTGCTCGACGTCGGATGCGGCACCGGGACCTTCGCCTGCCTGCTCGCCCGGCACGGCATCGACGTCACGGCAGTAGACCCCGCCGCAGCCTCGCTCGACGTCGCCCGCCACAAGGCCTTCGCCGAACGGGTGCGGTGGGTGCTCGGGGATGCCACCACCGCGCCGAACGCAGCGGTGGATCTGGTCACGATGACGGGCAACGTCGCCCAGGTCTTCGTGGCCGACGACGACTGGGTGGCGACACTGCGCGCCGCACACGCCAGGCTGCATGCGCGAGGCCGGCTCGTCTTCGAGGTGCGGGACCCCGACCGTGAAGCCTGGCGCGGGTGGACGCGCGAGAAGACCTATCGGTGCTTCGACCTACCCGACGTCGGACGGGTCGAGACCTGGACCGACCTCGTGGACGCGACGCCTGCGCTGGTGCACTTCCGCCATCACTTCCTCTTCGGTTCCGACCAGGCCACCGTGGTCTCGGATTCGGTGCTGCGGTTCCGCACCCGATTCGAGATCACCTCGTCCCTCCGCGACGCCGGGTTTCGCGTCGACGACGTGCGAGATGCTCCCGACCGCCCGGGTCTGGAGCTCGTGTTCGTCGCCAGCCGTGGCGAGGACGCCTGAGCGCGCACGTGGGCGAATGTCGCGGCGATCGCTCTCCAGGAGTACGGCGGTGCGATCAGCCCGTGTGCTCGTCGTCCGCCCGAGCGTCGTGCCGACGCGGCGCGAGCTCGACGATCTGAGCCAGGCGCGGCCGCCACCAGCGCCTGAACCGCGCCAGGAGGCCGGCGTCGTCCTGACCGCGGAGAACGGAGTCGCTCGACCGGATGGCGTCGCCGAGCGCGTCGGCGAGCACGCCGATGAGCGCCGGGATCTCGCCCATCTCGACAGGGGTCGACGCCACGCACACGTCGTCGCGCCAGTGACTGACCACCACCTTGCGCGCCTCGGGGTGTCTGGTCACGCGCAGGTACGCACCATGGGCACGAGCATCGTGGATCACCAAGCTCCTCGGCCGCATGCTGACACTCTCCGCCGGGCCGCGACCGGTGTCAACCGACCAGCCGCCGACGAGCAGGCTGAGTAGGGTCGCCCTGCATGGCGAGGGCTCTCCCGCTCGGGCTGATCGGCGCAGCCGGCCTCGCCCTGGCGGCCTGCTCGAGCGGAACCGCGCACCCCTCGTCGGCTCCTCCGCCGCGGCACACAACGCAACTGACCGCGACGACCCTGGCGCCGTCGACGGGTGCCACTGCCACAGTGCCCGACAGCGCAGCCTGCTTGAGCGGGACGGTGACGGTGAGGGCGGCGAACCCGGGGGAGGCGACACCGGTGTGCGCGACGGTCGGCTCGCGCCTCCAGCTGAGCGGCGGCGACGCGATGTCCGCCGGTACCTGGCCCGGCCCCCCTCAGATCTCGGATCACGCGGTGCTCGCGCTGCTCACGAGTGCGCACGCGGGCGTCGTCTTCAATGGCACCTTCACCGCGCTTCGACCGGGCACCGCCACGGTGACCGTGCCGTTCGTGGCCGGTCCGGACATCTGCAACCCGACACCGTGCACGCCGGTCCCCGGGGCTCCGCTCTATTTCGATGTGAAGGTCGTCGCCCGCTAGGCCGCCGTCAGCTGCCGGCGCCGATCCTCACGCCATCTGCCGGCTGACCTTCGGCCTCGTGAACACCAGGTAGAAACCGCCGAGGAAGAAGCCGAGGCCGAAGATCCACGCGACGACGATCACGACGATCCATGCCGTCTTGTTGGAGCCCGCACCGTAGAAAGCCGCCGCGGGCCGGTTGGCCGCGTCGACGACGGCCCAGATCGGCACGGCGACGGCGCAGAAGAGAACGAGGAGGACGATCAGCAGATCCGGACCGAAGATGTCCGCGAACATCATCATGGCTCCTCTCGCCCACCGCCCATCAATGGCAGAGGATCGTACTCATTCCGCCCCCGACACGCAGGAACGGCCGTCTACGAACAGGCGCCGTAGGGGTCGATCGGCGCAGACGACGCGCCCGTCAAGACCCACGAGTTCGACGCCTCGTTCATGTAGGCGGCGGCACACGGATCGGCGATCGCGATCAGGTGCTCGTTGTCGCACACGCCCGGTTCGTTGACACAGGTCATCGCCTGATGACCGAGCGCGTTCCCCGGGCACTCGAAGCTGAACCCGGGCGCTGAATACGCCGCGAGGTACGCGAGCGCGGCCGTGCATCCGTACGCGGTCGCCGCGCCGCGCGCGGGTAGGGCGGCGGGAGCCGCCGGAGGCGGGGGCGGTGGCGGCGGAGGTGCCGGCGGCGGCGTCACTTGCGTCGGTGCCGGCTGTGCCGCACTCGTGGGCGCCGGAGTCGGCGCCACCGACACCGGAGGCTTTCGAGCGGGCGGGACGTCGTCCGTCCCCCAGTAGTGCGAGCTGACCTGACGCGTCGTGTCGACGACTGCGGCGTCCGAGTGCGCACGGGCACTGTGGCTTTGCGACGAACGGACGGCCGACGCGCCGACGCCCGTCCCGATGCCGTTGAAGACGACAAGACCGAGCGACAACACGAGGCACGCGCCGGCGAACCAGGCCGTACCGGAACCAACGGACCGGCGCCGGGGCAGCGCCGTGTGCTCTCCCAAGAATCCCCCTCTCGGGTCGGCGGGAAGCGACTACGTGGAATTTCTCGGACGGTCGCGAAAGACACCTGAGACACAACGCCGACCAGTTGTGTGAGCGTTGTGCACGGCCGATGC
>DATJTU010000317.1:0-6229 GCA_035503015.1 Acidimicrobiales bacterium
GTGGAGCGCAGGTCGTCGGACGCGCTGCGCCGGGCCCAGAGGTAGAACGGCTCGTCCGGACGGCGTTCCTCGCGGTAGCGCGCGACGACGCGGACGAGGGCGTCGGGCACCTCGTCGACCGGCATCGCCCCGACGACCCAGTCGATGAAGGCGGCATCCGGACCGAGTGACCCGCCGAGCCCGATGTCGACCGCTTCTTCGATGTGCTCGTCGACGTGGGCGATGTCACCGCGAAATCCGATGTCGGCGATCTGGGGTTGCGCGCACGACGCAGAGCAGCCCGAGAAGTGCATGCGGATGACACCTGCGTCTGCGGTCGAGTCTTCGCCGCCCGCCACCAGCTCGGCATCGAGCGCCCTGGCCCATTTGACCGCGCGCTCTTTCGTCTCGACGACGGCAAACCGGCAGAACTCCGATCCGGTGCAGGCGACGACGCCGCGCTCGAAGGGGCCCGGGAACGGCGAGTACCGCTGCACGAGGGGCTCCGCCAGCAGGTCGTCCAGACGCTCCTCCGGCACCCCCGACACGATGAAGTTCTGGTCCGTGCCGATGCGCACGCCGCCGTCCCCGTAGGTCTCGGCGAGACGTGCCAGCTCGACGAGGTCGATGCCGTGCATCCGCCCGACCGGCACGGAACAGCCGACGTAGAACAGTCCCGGTTGTTTCTGGGGATGGACGCCGACGTGGTCACCCCGGAAGGCGGTCGTCAATTCCTGCCCCGACGGCTCCAAGGCGAAGTTCGTGCGCTCGTCGAGTGCGGCCCGGAATCCCTCGGGGCCGAGCTCCTGAGCCAGGTAGCGCATCCGGGCCAGGCCCCGGTTCTCGCGGTTCCCCAGCTCGCCGAAGACCTGGGCCACTCCCCGGCACAGCTCCACCGCCTGGTCGGGACGTATGAACACGTCGATGTCCGATGCCATCCGCTCGCCGTCGGACAGGCCGCCGCCGATGAGGACGTTGAAGCCCACGGTGCCGTCCGCATGCTCCGCCGGCCACAAGCCGACGTCGTTGATCTCGACCCGGGCACAGTCCTCGGTGCACCCGGTGACCGCGATCTTCCATTTCCGGGGGAGATTGGCGTACTCACGATTTCCGGTGAAGAACGCCGAGATCGCGTGCGCAACCGGGTAGGCGTCGACGACCTCTTTGGCGTCGATGCCGGAGACCGGGCACGAGCAGACATTGCGCGCGGAGTCGCCGCACGCCTGCACCGTGGTCAGGCCCACCTCCCAGAACCGCTGCCAGATCCGGGGCACGTCGGCGATGCGGATCCAGTGCAGTTGGACGTCCTGGCGGGTGGTGAGGTCCGCGTAGCGGTTGCCGAACACCGGACTGTCGTCGGGGCCTTCAGCAAAGGCTTCCGCCGCCACGCCGATCTCGCGCACCTGCGGGGCGGTCAGCACACCGCCCGGCACTTTGATCCGGAGCATGAACGCATCGCCACCTTGACGCTGCGGGTACATCCCGACCCACTTGAGGCGTTCCTGCTCCCCGGGCACCTTGGCGATCGAGCCGGGCCCCTGCTTCGAGTAGGTGTCGATGACGGCTTGCGCGACCTCGAAGGGATGCCGGGCGAGCTTCAACTGCTCGACGCTGTTCAGCTCGCCGATGTTGCGGTAGGGCCGGACGAATTTCAGCCCGCGGTCACGCCGGCCGCGGAACTCCATCCCATAGGGGTTGTCGAGGTCTCGTGGCACTAGGCGTGCAGACCACACTCGGTCTTGTCGAGGCCGGACCATCGGCCGGCGCGGGCATCCTCCTCAGCCGACACCGGACGGGTGGTGGGAGCACAGCCGATGGAGCGGTAGCCCTGCGCGACGAGCGGATGGACGGGAAGCTCGTGGTCCGCCAGGTACGTGGCGATGTCGCCGTCGGTCCAGGTCGCCAGCGGGTTGATCTTGACCAGCCCGAAGGCGTCGTCCCACGCGGCGATAGGCGTCTCGGCGCGGGTCGGCCCGTCGGAGCGCTTGAGCGACGTCATCCAGGCCGCTCGGTCGCTGATGGCGCGCCGCAGCGGTTCCACCTTGCGGAACTGGCAGCACTGGGCGGAGCCGCACGGGTGTGCTGCCGCCTCGGGTCCCGGCTTGGTGACCGTGAGATTCAGCCCGTAGCGTTCCGTCACCTCGGCGACGAACGACAACGTCTCGGGAAAGTGCGCCTCGGTGTCGAGGAACACCACCTCGATACCGGGTGCGATCTTCGTCGCCAGGTCGACGAGCACGATGTCCTCGAACGATGCGGCGAGCACGAGATCGTCGCCATAGGTGTCGACCGCCCAACGGATGACCGCGCTGGCCGGGGCGGACTCGAAGCGCGCGCTCAATGCAGCGAGCTCTTCGCTGGTCAACGGTTGGTCGCTCACGTAGGTTTCGGCCACCGATCCTCACCTTCTTCCCAGTGCCGATCAGGCCGCTCCGGCGGGCCCGTGCCCGCCCTTGACGCCCGTCCGAATGCAGGCTTTAGTATACATGACCAAAATGGTCATGATTTGAGAGGTCTCATGGACAGCGCCGCCGCCCTCCGGTCCCACCCAGAACGTCCGAGCGCGGGCGTCGCCGCGTCGCGCCAGGGTGGGTCGGTGACCGCCCTGGTCAGGCCGGTCGAGCATCCGTTGGGGCACCTGGACCTCCTCGAGTCGCTGGCCATCTTCATCATCCGGGAAGTCGCCGCCGAGTCGGAGCGACCCGTCCTGCTGTTCAGTGGAGGAAAGGATTCGGCCGTCCTCCTGCACCTCGCGGCCAAGGCCTTCAAGCCCGGGCGCATCCCCTTCCCGGTGCTCCATGTCGACACCGGCCACAATTTCCACGAGGTGCTCGAGTACCGGGATGCTCAGGTGGAGGCCGAAGGTGCGCGGCTGCTCGTCGCCAGCGTGCAGGACTCCATCGACCAGGGCCGCGTGGCAGACCCGGGTCCGGTGGCCTCGCGGAACCGGCTCCAGACCACGACGTTGCTCGACGCGATCAATGCGAACGCGTTCGATGCCGCGTTCGGCGGCGCGCGTCGCGACGAGGACAAGGCACGAGCGAAGGAACGAGTGCTCTCCTTCCGCGACTCGTTCGGGCAATGGGACCCGAAGCGGCAGCGCCCGGAGCTTTGGCAGCTCTACCAGGGCAGCGTCCGCCCCGGCGAGCACCTTCGAGCCTTCCCGCTGTCGGACTGGACGGAACTGGACATCTGGCAGTACATCCGCCGGGAACGGATCGAGCTTCCGTCCATTTACTACGCGCACGAGCGCGAGGTCGTGGAGCGGGACGGCATGCTGTTGGCGGTGAGCGAGTGGGTCTCCCCCGAGGCGGGAGAGAGCGTCTCCAAGGAGACCGTGCGGTTCCGCACCGTCGGTGACGCCACGTGCACGGGAGCCGTGCGGTCGGACGCCGGCTCGGTCGAGGAGATCATCCGGGAGATCTCGGCGTCCCGCATCTCCGAGCGCGGGGCGACCCGGGCCGACGACCGCTTCTCCGAGACGGCCATGGAGGACCGCAAGCGCGAGGGGTACTTCTAGCCCCATGACGACGTTGCCCGGCTCGCCGGCCGGCGGCGCCGAGGTCGGCGCGGACACCATGGACCTCCTCCGGTTCGCCACCATCGGATCGGTCGACGACGGTAAGAGCACCCTGATCGGCCGCCTCTTGTTCGACACCCGCCAGCTGTTCGACGACCAATTGACTGCCATCGAGACCGCATCGGAGCGGCGCGGTCTCGGTGAAGTGGACCTGTCGTTCGTGACCGACGGGCTCCGTGCCGAGCGCGAGCAAGGCATCACCATCGACGTGGCGTACCGCTACGCAGCCACCCCGCACCGCAAGTTCGTCATCGCCGACTGTCCCGGCCATGTCCAGTACACCCGCAACATGGCGACGGGAGCCTCGACAGCGGACCTCGCGCTGGTGCTCGTCGACGCGACTGCGGGCCTGCGCGAACAGTCTCGGCGGCACGTCTGCATCGCCGCACTCCTGGGCGTCGACCAGCTCGTCGTGTGCGCGAACAAGATGGACCTCGTCGGGTGGGATCGCTCCGCGTACCAGCGGATCGCCGACGAGATGGAGGCGCTCGCTCGGCGCCTGGGCATCACATCGTGCATCGTCATTCCGATCTCTGCGCTCCACGGCGACAACGTGGTGGATCGGTCCGACGCTGCGCCGTGGTACGACGGGCCGACCGTCCTCGACGCCTTGGAGTCCGCTCAGGCGGGAGGGTGGGCCGCGCAACACACCGGACACGCGCGCCACAACGCGCAACGCCAGCTTGGAACGGGCGCGCGTCTGCCGGTGCAGTGGGTGCTGCGCCAGCCCGGAGGGGGCCGGAGCTACGCCGGCATGGTGAATGGAGGTCCCTTCCGCGTCGGCGATCCCGTCGTCGTCCTCCCGCAAGGGTCGTCCACCACGATCCGCGCCATCGAGACCGCCGACGGGCCGCTCCAGCGCGCCGAGGTCGGGTTGTCCGTCTCGCTCCGCCTCGCCGACCACCTCGACGTCTCCCGGGGCGACCTCATTGCCGCAGCAGACGGTGCGCCTGAGGTGACCGACACGTTCGAAGCCACCGTCTGCTGGTTCCAGGAGCAACCGCTCTCGGTGGGCGACCGCCTCCGGCTGAAGCACACGACCCGCGTCACACCCGTCGTGGTCGAGAGCATCGCCGGCATCTTCGACGTGAACGACTTGCGGGTGAGCGCCGCGGACGAGCTCCAGGAGAACGAGATCGGGGTGGTCACCCTGCGCACGGCGACGCCGCTGGCTGTTGACGCGTACGAGGTCGACCGGATCACGGGGAGCTTCGTCCTGATCGACGAGCGCTCGTTCGCCACCATCGCAGCGGGCATGGTCGGGCCGCCCCGGCTCCATGACTGACCGGGCAAAACCCTCAACGTTCTCCCCACGTCGCTCACTCGGGCAAGACCCGCGCACACCTCTGTCGCGACGCGATCGTCACGATGTCAACACGTTGGCCGAGCCCGAAAAAAACTCGATCGTCCATGGCTGAACCGATCGATCGCACCAGCTTCTACCCGGTCATGCTGGACCTCTCGGGACGTCGGTGCCTCGTCGTCGGTGGAGGTGTCGTCGCTGCACGCAAAGCCCGTTCACTCCTGGAGAGCGGCGCCATCGTCACGGTGTTAACACCGGCACTGAGCAGCGAGATGGAGTCGCTCGTCCCGTCCCTTCAGGCATTGAAGCGCAAGCCCTATGAGGCGGGAGATGTATCGGGCTACCGGCTCGTCGTGACTGCCACAGGAACTCCGGCCGTCGACCGCATGGTCTACGACGACGCGGAGTCGCACGGGATCTGGGTGAACAGCAGTGACGACCCTGCACACTCCTCCTTCATCCTCCCTGCGGTCTTCCGCGACGGTGACGTCACGGTCTCTGTGTCGACCGGCGGACTGAGTCCCGCGCTCGCTGTCTGGTTACGGGACCGGATCGAGGCGAGCAGCGGATCGGAGCTCGGAACCCTCGCACAAGTCCTGGGTGAGGCGCGCCATCAGCTGCGCCAACGAGGCGTAGCCATCAGTTCCGTGGACTGGCGAGGGTTGCTCGACGGTCCGCTCCCGGCGTTGGTCGAGGCTGGAGAACTCGATCGCGCCGTAGACATCATCGACGAGGCGGCCGGGCTCTAGCGACCGGGTGATCGAATCACCTCTTCAGTACCGCTCGCTTGCTCGCCACGCCGCGGAAGTCGATCCCACTAGTTGATCAATCGATGGTGCTCCGTTGCGCGACACGTGACACCCGGGCACAACGCGGTAGCAATTGTCCCCTCTCGCCATCCGCCTAGTCCTTTTACCCCTGTCGATGGCGGTTGTGGCAACACATATTGACTGGCAAGCACACGTCGGTCGCGACGAAGCAGCCGGGGGGACTGCGCACCCACCTTCTCCTCGACCTGCGATCGCGGCCGCGGATGCGAGTCACCACATTGACACGGATGGTTCGTGCAACAGCGAGGGGGTCCAATGCGACTGTCGATTGCTCGGCGAAGTCAGGATGGGCGTAACGGAGGGTACGAGCACTCGGACGGTATCGTCGCCTGGAACGACAATCGATCCTTCTTCGGTTCAGGTCTGCGCCGTCTGACCGTCCTGCTGTCTCTCGTACTGCTACTCGGTTCGGTCGGAGTGCTGCTCGGGTCCGCCAAGCCGGCCGGTGCCGACACGGTCTTCCAGCCGGGTCAGGTCTTCGCCTCCGTCGGGTTCTCCACCGTCGACGTCTTCGACGCGCAGTCGGGGAACCAGGTG
>DATJTU010000318.1:0-11025 GCA_035503015.1 Acidimicrobiales bacterium
GGGACCCCCAAGGGCTTCAACATCACGTCGGCCGAGCTCGAGAACGCACTCGACGAGGGCATGACCTTCGACGGCTCGGCCATCGACGGGTTCAGCCGGGTCCAAGAGGCGGACGTGCTGGCGCGCCCCGATCCCAAGACCTTCCAGCTGCTGCCGTGGCACCACGACGACGCGCAGGTCGCCCGGGTGTTCTGCGACATCGCCAACCTCGACGGCACCCCCTTCGAAGGTGATCCCCGCCACGCGCTGCGACGCACGCTCGAGCGGGCGCGGGCCGCGGGCTACACCTTCTTCGCCTCGCCCGAGGTGGAGTACTTCTACTTCGCCGACGCCGATCCCGCGCACGGCCCGGTGGTCCTCGACTCGGGCTCGTACTTCGACCTCAGCGTGGCCGACCTGACGAGCGACCTGCGGCGGCGCTCCGTGTTGAACCTCGAGGAGATGGGGATCCCCGTCGAGCACACCCAGCACGAGGACGCCCGCAGCCAGCACGAGATCGACCTGCGCTACACCGACGCCCTCACGATGGCCGACACCGTGATGACGACGCGCATGGTCATCAAGGAGATGGCCCGCCAGCAAGGCGTGTTCGCGTCGTTCATGCCCAAGCCACTCGGTGGCGTCCAAGGTTCGGGGATGCACACCCACGTGTCGTTGTGGGAGGGCGAGCGCAACGCCTTCGTCGACGAATCCGATCGCTACGGGCTCTCCGAGGTGGCGCGCCGCTTCATCGCCGGGCTGTTGCACCACGCCCGCGAGATCACGGCCGTGACGAACCAGTGGGTCAACTCCTACAAGCGGCTGATCGGGGGCTACGAAGCCCCCGTGCACGTCAGCTGGGCCCGGAACAACCGCTCGGCGCTGGTGCGCGTGCCGGTGGTGAAGATGGGCAAGACCGAGTCCACCCGCCTCGAGTACCGCGCGCCCGACAGCGCGTGCAACCCCTACCTGGCGTTCGCCGTGATCCTGGCGGCGGGGCTGCGCGGCATCGAGGAGAACTATCCACTGCCCCCCGAGGCCGACGACAACCTGTTCACCCTGACCCCCAAGGAGTTGGCCAAGAAGGGCATCGAGGCCCTGCCCTCGAGCCTGCACGACGCGGTGAACGAGATGGAGGGCTCCGAGCTCCTGGCCGCCACGCTCGGCGACCACGTCTTCGAGTGGTTCATCCGCAACAAGCGCGAGGAGTGGGACGCCTACCAGGCCGAGGTCACGCAGTTCGAGCTGGACCGGTACCTGCCGCTCCTCTGACCCGTATTCCGATGGACCCGCTGCTCTGCTTCCCCGCCACCCTCCCGGCCGAGGTGACGCTCGCACTCCAAGGTGCGGGGCTGACGCACCACGGCGTGACCTCGCCCGAGGAGCTCGCGCCGCCGGGTCCGGACGGTCGCACCGAGGGCTACTCGGGGGCGCTCGTCGTGGCGGGCGACGACATGACCGCCGCCGTCGCGTTCTGCCGGCACCTGCGCCTGCGCGAGGTGCCGATGAGCCCGCTGCTCCTCGCCATCACGACCGAGCAGGTCGGCGAGTTGCTGCTGCGCGACGACCTCTACGACGACTTCTGCGTCCTGCCCGCTCGTCCCGACGAGCTCGTCGCGAGGATCCAGCACCTCTTCTGGCGCGCGGGGCAGAGCCTTCGACCCGACATCATCGAGTACGGGCCCTTGATGCTCAACCTCGAGACCTACCAGGCCGCCGTGTCGGGGCGCATCCTCGACCTCACCTACATGGAGTACGAGCTGCTCCGCTTCCTGGCCGGCCACCCGGCCAAGGTCTTCACCCGCGAGACGCTCCTCAGCCGCGTCTGGGGTTACGAGTACTACGGGGGCGCGCGGACCGTCGACGTCCACATCCGGCGGCTCCGGGCCAAGCTCGGCGAGGAACACGCGCACCTGATCCAGACCGTGCGCTCCGTCGGCTACCGCTTCGGGCAGGTCGCCTGGCACCCCGGCGTGAACCAGCGCAACGGCGCGACTGCCGCGGGCGGAGCCGGCGTGCCCACGCCGGCGCCGGCCCCTGACGGCGCGTCCGGGACGCCGGTGACTGGTGCGCCGACCGCCTACACGAGCGGCGCGTAGGCCCAGGCTTCCACCTCGACGCGCGCGCCGACGGGCAACGCAGCGACGGCGACCGCGGAGCGCGTCGGCCGGTTGTCGGTGAAGTACTCGACCCAGACGTCGTTCACCGCGGCGAAGTCGCCGATGTCGACGAGATAGAGGGTCGTCTTGACGACGTCGTCGAGGGTCGCGCCCTCCCTCTCGAGGACCTCGGCCACGTTCCGGAGCGCCTGGTGCAATTCGGCGACGGTGCCTCCGGTCACCAAGGCGGGGGCTCCTGACGCGGCGTCGAGGCCCACTTGTCCTGACGTGATGACCCAGTCGCCGACGCGGCGGACTGGGGAGTACGGACCGACTGCTGGGCTCATGGGCGCTCCTCTCGACCGTGCGCGGTCACGCCGATGGTGCCACGTCCCGCCGCGGTGCCCGCATGGCGGTGCGACGCGTCGGCCATCGGGCCGGCCGTCCCTCGGCGATCCACGCGGCAGCCAACGTGGCGGCGAACACGGCGTCGGAGCCGTTGACCGGCCAGCCCTCACCCGGGTGCACGCGCACCTCGACGTCGGGCAGGTCACGCGCGGCGAGGATGCCGAACGAGCGGATGGTGAGGTCGACCGGCTCACCCGCCTCGTCGACCGCGATGCCCTCGCTCCAGACCAGGCCGAGCGCCTGGTGCACCGCACCGAGCGCGTACGAGCGCAATGTGACCGGGCACAGCACCGCGCCCGCCCAGACGTCGACCTCGACCCGGCCGCGCGCACCTGCGCCCAGATCCAGCGCGACGACGGCGCGGCCCGCACCGTCGAGGCTGACCTCGCCACGTCCGTGCCCGGGCGGGCCCGCCGGGGCCGCGCCGGCCAATTGTGCCGCGAGCACCTCGCTCCACCCCGCGGCGCGAAGGTCCGGCGCCACCGGTGGGCCGGTCACCTCCACCACCTCGGCGTCGACACCCGGGCACACGCGCTGCAGCCGTTGCACCAGGGGTCCGAGGTCGGCGGACCCCGCCGTGTACCCGATGCGCACGACACCGGTGCCGTCGTCTCGCAACGCGACTGCGAGCGGGGGGCGTTTGGGTCCGCGCCGCACGACGTCCTCACGGCGCCAGAGCACGCGGACGGGCCCGCCCGTCTCGTCGGCGAGCGAGCGGGCCTCGCCGGGCACGGGACTGTGGCGCTTGCCGCCGAATGCGCCCCCGTTGGCCAGCGGCGAGGCCGGCACCGCACCCGGCCGGCACCAGCTGGCGTCGGGCTCGACGTAGGCGGGCTCGACCCACGTCGTCTGGAGGGCCAGCGACCACTCCCCCGGCGGGAGATCGACAGGGTGCGACAGCGGCACGGTGCTGTTGCGGCCTTGCACCCGGCCGGTGTTGGCACGCGCCACGCGCAGGCTGGGGGCGAGCGGCGCGGTGGCGCCGAGCTGCACCGAGGACCCGAGGGGTGCCTCGTCGTCGGCGAAGCCACCGGCGCCCAGGACCACCGCTGGACCCGAGTTCTGGAAGGCGGGGCCCTCGATCTGTGACCGCCACGCGGCGAGCACCGGATTGCGGCCGTCCGCGCCGGTTGCCGCAAAGCCGCCGGGAGCGGTGTCCGCGGGCGCCAGGACGTCGCACGCAGCCTCGACGATCGATTGCCAGCCCGTGCAGCGGCAGAGGTGCGCGCGCAGCGCAGCCTCGACGTCGCGACGCGTCGCCGCGCCGGAGCCGCCCTCCTCGAGCGCCGCGAGTCGCATGAGGATCCCGGGCGTGCAGAAGCCGCACTGGCTCGCGCCGCGCGCGACGAAGGCGGACGCCCAGCGGTCACGCATGTCGGCGCCCGTCCCCTCGAGCGTCGTGACCTCGCGTCCCGCGACCCGGCGAACCGGTGTCACACAGGCCACGCGCGGCGTCCCGTCGACCCACACCGTGCAGCACCCGCACTGCCCTTGGGGGCTGCAGCCGTCCTTGACCGAGCGGCATCCGAACTCGTCGCGCAGCGCGTCGAGGAGCGAGACCCCGTCGGCGACCGACACCGGGTCACCGTTGAGCACGAAGTTCACGGCGGGGGTGCTCATGACCTCGCCCAATTCCTTGACGTGGCGCGGACGCGCGAGGCGGAACGCCCGAAAGGCGCCCCGGGGCTGCTCAGGAGGACGGAAGCCGTCGCGCTGCCACGAGGCGCAGGGCGATCAGCCGGGGTTCGATGAGCCGCGGGGCGATCAGCTGAAGGAGGAGCCGCAGCCGCACGTACGTGTGGCGTTGGGGTTGGTGATGTGGAACCCCGCGCCCTGGAGGCCGTCGCTGTAGTCGAGCGTCGACCCCGTCAACAGCTCCGCGCTCGCCGCGTCGACCACGACCTTGACGGTGCCGAACTCACGCACGACGTCGTCGGCCACCACTTCGGAATCGAAGAACATCTCGTAGCTGTAGCCCGAGCAGCCACCCGGCTTGACCGCAACTCGCAGCGCCAGGTCGGTGCCCGCGTCCTCCTCGGCGAGGAGCTGGGCGACCTTGATGGCCGCCGTGTCGCTCAGGGTGACCGGGGCGGGCTTCTTCCCGATGTTGACCGACGTGGAGATGGTCGTCACTTGATCCTCCTCGGAGCGCCGTACCCTGGCGGCCGGCCTGCCCACCAGGCACGGTGCCAGCGGACAGTGCCCATGTTACCGGCGCCGTTCCGGAGCCATCGCCCAGCCCCGGTCCGGCTGGAAAAGGGCACCACGCAGGTAGAATTCCTCCACTATGGCCCGCGACTCGGCCCAGCAACCACAGGCGCCGGCAGCCGCCACCCCCGATGGCAGTGCCGCCGAGGTGGCAGGTGCCGGACGGGACGCGGCATCGGCGCCGGCTACCCGCGCCGATCAGGTCCGCGAACGCCTGCGGGCCGTCATCGACCCCGAGCTGGGCGACACCATCGTCGACCTGGGCATGGTCCGGCACATCGAAGTCGACGAGGACCACGTCACGGTCGACGTGGCTCTGACGATCGCGGCGTGCCCGCTGCGGACCCAGATCGAGCGTGACGTCGCCGGGCACGTGCAGTCGCTCGACTGGGTGCGCTCGGTGTCGGTGGAGGTCGCCGCCATGGACGCCGACGAGCGGGCGGCGGTGATGGCCCGCGCCCGCTGGAAGGCACGGGAAGACGCGCCCGACACGGCGATCGCCCCGACGACCCGGGTCCTGGCGATCGCGTCGGGGAAGGGCGGCGTGGGCAAGTCGTCGGTCACGGTGAACCTGGCCGTCGCCCTGGCCGCCCGCGGCCTCGTGGTCGGCATCCTCGACGCCGACATCTGGGGCTTCTCCGTGCCACGGCTGCTCGGCATGGACGGGGACGTCGAGGCGCGCCAAGGAAAGATGGTCCCCCTCGAGCGCACGGTCGGCGAGGGCACGCTGCGCGTGCTGTCGATGGGATTCCTGGCCGACGAGGAGCAGGCGATCATGTGGCGCGGCCTCGTGCTGAACCGCGCGGTGCAGCAGTTCCTCCAGGACGCACACTGGGGCGACCTCGACTATCTCTTGATCGACCTGCCGCCGGGGACGGGCGACATCCAGATGGGACTGGCCCGGCTCCTGCCTCGGACCGAGCTCCTCGTCGTGACCACGCCACCAGTCGCCGCGCAGAAGGTGGCGGCGCGGGCGGCCGACATGGCACGGCGTGGCTACCTGCGCGTCGCCGGCGTCATCGAGAACATGAGCGACTTCACCTGCGAGCACGGCACGACGTACGCGCTCTTCGGCTCGGGCGGCGGCGAGCGCCTGGCGACCGGGCTCGGCGTGCCCTTGCTCGGCTCCATCCCACTGCACCCCGACCTGGCGGCCGGTGGCGACGTGGGCGTGCCGGTGGCACTGTCCGGCACGGGTGAGCTGGCCGAGGTCTTCGCCGCCATCGCACGGGTCGTGGCGGAGGAGGTCGCGCCCCTCGTCGAGACGGAGAGTTGCACGGCCCGGCTGCTCGAACGCGTCGAGGCCGCTGTCGCCCAGGGCGAGGCCGACCCCGGCTGACGCAGCTTCCCGGCGACGCCTACGGCGCGCCCGGCGCGCTCGCGCCCGCACTCGCCCACCGCGTCTCGATGGTGTCGTCCCCCCTTGCCGCGCCTGTGCCGTCGCCGCCCGCGACGTCGACCGCCTGCGCCCTCCCCTCCTGGCCGAGCGCCCGGAGATGGGCCCACAAGGAGAAGCGCGCCACGGGGAGCTGGCGCTCGGTGACGTCGCCGTAGACGTCGGGCAGCAACTCGTCGACCGTCGCCGTCGCACGCGCGGACAACGCTGACCCCACGCGCTCGTGCCGGGCGAGGCGGTGCGCGAGCAGCGCGTCGACCTCCTCGCCGACGTGGTCCATGACCCGTCCGTGGCCCGGCGCCAGCGCCCGGATGCCCGGCTCCGCGTCGCGGACACGGGCGAGGCTGGCGAGGTACTGGTGCAAGTCGCCGTCGGGTGGGCGGATCACGACGGTGGACCCGTGCATCACGTGGTCGCCGGTGCACAACAGCGCGTGCTCCTCGACCAGCCAGCACAGATGGTCCGAGGCGTGGCCCGGCGTGTGCAGCGCCCGCAGCGTCAACCGCTCGTGAGCGCCCGAACGCGCGCCCGCCGGGCCTGGCGCCGGCGCGGGGCACGACACCGACCAGCCCTCGCCCACGCACTCGTCGGGCTCGAAGTCCTCACCCGGCCCGAAGCCGACCACGCGTGCACCCGTCGCCGCCGCGAGCGCCGCCGCGCCCGGCGCGTGATCGACGTGCGTGTGCGTCACGACGATCGTGCGCACCGAACCGAGGCCCGACGCCGCGGCGAGGATCGCTGCCGTGTGTGCCTCGTCGGCCGGGCCCGGGTCGAGCACCACGAGCTCGTCACGACCGATGAGATACGTGTTGGTGCCGGGACCCGTCATGAGCCCGGGGTTCGGCGCGGTCAGCCGCAGGACCCCCGGCGCCACCTCGTCGACCCGCCCCGGCTCGGGGGCCGGGCCGACGCCGAAGTCGGGAACGGCCGGGATCGTCACCGGGCGTGCGGGCCCGCTCAGCCTCCCGGGCGCGGCCCGGGTGCGGCGTCGGGTCCCTCTTCGTTCGCCCGCATGGAGACCTCGCGCACGGCCTCGTTGAAGTCGCCCAGCGACGTCCCGTCACCGGGGTCGGGCACGGGGGCGCGCTCGTAGGCGGGGTCCCCCGGCAGCACGATCCGCATCCCGTTGCCGTCGGGCACCACCCTGGGCTCGATGGCGGGGACAGCGCTCGACGCGCGCTCGGCCGCGTCGAGCAGCGCCGCGCTCGTGGCGAAGCGTCCGATGGCCTGGAGGTTGCGGATCGTCGGGAAGATGATCTCGATCTCGCCGGTGCGGTGGCGGGCCAGCGCGTCCTGCGGCGAGATCCAGACCTCGGCGATGGTCTCGCCGGCGTCGTGGGCGGCGATCTGGCCCGGCGGCGCGGCGGCCACGAAGAAGCGCGTGTCGTAGCGACGCGGCGCGCCGCGCGGCGTCACCCAGTGGGCGAAGTAGTGGATGTCGCCGACGTGCAGGCGCAGGTGTTCCTCGCGGCAGAGGTCGAGGAACCGTCGCGTGCCCGCGTTCACCTCGGCGCGGGCAGCGGCGAACCGGGCCTCCTCGTCGCGGTCGCCGGCGAGGAGCGGCGGGCCGCTGTCGCGCCCGGCCAGAAGCAGCCCCGCCTCCTCGAACGTCTCGCGCACGACCGCCACCCAGTAGGCCAGGCCGCCGGAGGGGAAACCCAGCAGCGCGCTCGCCTCGGCGTCGCTCCGGCCGACGCAGCACGCCTCGGCCTCGGCACCGCCGTCGAGGGGATCGACGGCCCCGCCGGGGAACACGTACGCGCCGCCGACGAAGTCCGAGCGCAAGTTCCGGCGCACCATGAGCACCTGCAGCGAGGTGCCGCCCGACGGCGCCGGCACGTCGCGCACCAGCATCACGGTTGCCGCGGGACGGACCTCGACCGAGCTTGCAGCCGGCGCCGCGGCGGCGGTCGGCGCGCCAGAGGACGCCGTGGAAGACGGGTCGCCAGCCGGAGGCGAGGCCGATGGAGGCACGCCGCCCACGGTACCGGCAGGACGGGGCGGCGCCCCCGAAACACGGACACCCCTTGGCTAACCTGACCGAACTCATGAGCCTGACCGCGACCGATCCCGCGCCGGGTGCGACCCCACGCCAGATCCCGCGCCGCTACCTCGCACTCGGGTTGATCGTCGTCGCCATCATCTTGTTGGGGGCGCTGGTCATCGTGCGCGACAACTCGAGCCCGAGCAGCACCTCGACGGTGGAGACGTTCAACCCGGCCTCTTCGTCGCTCGTCAGCTCCATGGCCTCGGTGCCGACGTCGGCGTTCGACACCGTCGGCGTCGACTCACCGGCCAACCCCGTCACCGCGCCCCAGCCGACGGGGGGCGCGACGGCCCCGCTGTGGGAAGCGTCCGACGACGGCGCGCCCAAGCCGGTCGTCTTCTTCTACGGTGCGGAGTTCGCGCCCTACGCCGCCGTCGAGCGGTGGCCGCTCATCGTGGCGCTGTCACGCTTCGGCAGCTTCTCGAAGCTGGGGCTCATGCAGTCGAGTGCGACCACCGCCTTCGCCGACCTGTCGACGTTCACCTTCTGGCAGCAGGCGTACCAGAGCAAGTACCTGGTGTTCGAGTCGGTCGAGCGCTACAGCTCGCTCAACCCGACGGGGGCGCGCTATCTGACCCTGGAGACGCCGTCGGGGCGCCAGGCCGCCGCGGTCGCGGGCGCCGGCACCGGTGCCACCACCTTCGCGTTCGTCGACGTGGCCAACCGGTGGGCGCTCTCGGGTGCGAGCTTCTCGCCCACGGTGCTGGCCGGGCTGACCCAGGACCAGATCGCGGGGAACCTGACCACCCCTGCCGCGCCGCTGACCCAGGCCGTCCTGGCCTCAGCCAACGAGATCACCGCGACCATCTGCGCGGTGGACGGGGACCATCCCGACTCCGTGTGCGAGAGCAAGGGCGTGCTGGCGGCGGACGCGCTCCTGCACATCGCAGCGCCGGCCTGACCCCGAGACGGCTGGCGTATGGGCCGGGCACGGCCTCAGCTGGCTCGGCGGTCGAGGAGGAGCTTGCGTTCGACCTCGTTCATGCCACCCCAGATGCCGTGCGGCTCACGGATGCGCATGGCGTAGTCGAGGCACTCGCACCGGACCCGGCACTCCTCGCAGATCGCCTTGGCCCGGACCTCACGCGAGGCCTTCTCCTCCTTGCGCTCGGCGTGTGACGGGGGGAAGAACACCGCAGCCTGCGGTCCCCGACACGCCGCCTTCAATTGCCATATTTCTGATCCCTGGCGCATCAAACCCCCCGATAGGGCAACTACGGAACACCCCCGCTCGTCAAGCTATCGCTGGGAATGGCCGACGTTCAAGGGTCGTGACCTGGCTTTTTGTCCCGCCACGGGTCACGCCGGCGAGGGCGAGAACTACGCTCGGCCCAGCATGGACGTGGAGACCTTCTGCGCACAGAGCCACGTCCTCGTCGTCGCAGGCAAGGGTGGCGTCGGCAAGACCACGATGAGCGCGGCGCTCGCCACGATGGCTTCGTCGGTCGGCAAATCCGTGCTCATCGTGGAGCTGGAGGGCAAGTCCGGCATCACCGCCGCCTTCGGGCGCGCCGAGGACCTGGGCTACGAGGAGGTCGTCCTGGTCCCGGGCGGAGGGGCCGGAACGGGTGACGAGGGTGGCGGCGGGATCGGGGCCCGGGGGGAGATCCGCGCCCGGCGCCTCACCCCCGACGACGCCCTGATCGAGTACCTCGAGGACCACGGGCTGCGACGGGTCTCCAAGCGCCTGGCGCGTTCGGGCGTCATCGACGTCGTCTCCACGGCCATCCCCGGCATCCGCGACGTCCTCGTCCTCGGCAAGGTCAAGCAGCTCGAACGCGAGGAGGCCGCCGACCTGATCGTGGTCGACGCCCCCGCCACCGGCCACGCCATCACCTTCCTGACCTCCGCCAGCGGGCTGGTCGGGGCGGCGCGGGGCGGCCCGCTGCGGGCGCAGGCCCAAGACGTGGTCGACCTGTTGAGCGACCCCACCCGCGCCCGGGTGCTCCTGGTCACCCTGCCCGAGGAGCTGCCGGTGTCGGAGACGATCGAGTCCGCCTACACCTTGGAGGACAAGGCGGGCGTCCAGCTCGGCCCGGTGATCGTGAACGCGTACGACCTCGAACCGGTCGGGCTGGACCGGCCGGCGCCCGAGGTGGCGGCGGCCGCGGGCGCCAGCGTCGACCCCGGGCACCTGGCGGCCCTCGAAGAGGCACGGCGCTTCCGCGTGGCCCGCCACGCCGTCTCCGCCGAGCAGCTGGAGCGCCTGCGCGAGGAGCTCCCGCTCCCCCACCTGCTGGTGCCCGCCCTCGACGCCGAGACGATCGGCCCGGAGGAGACGCACACGCTCGCCACCGAGCTGGCCATCTCCGTGCGCTCGCTCGTCACGGAGGGGGCACCGTGAGCTCTGCGCTCGAAGACCTCGTCCGCACGCGCGGGGTCGTGGTCTGCTGCGGGTCCGGCGGGGTGGGCAAAACGACGGTCTCGGCCACCTTCGCCCTCGAGGCGGCCCGGGCGGGCCGGCGGTCGTGCGTGGTGACGGTGGACCCGGCTCGCCGCCTGGCCGACGCCCTCGGCGTCCAGTCCCTGCCCAACACGCCGACCGAGGTGCACGGCGACTGGCCCGGGCATCTCCACGCGCTGATGCTCGACTCGAAGGGCACCTTCGACGACCTGGTGGAGCGCTACGCGCGCACGCCCGAGCAGGCGGAGTCGATCCTGACGAACAGGCTGTACCAGAATCTCGCCGGCGCGCTCTCGGGCACGCAGGAGTACATGGCGATGGAGAAGCTCTACGAGCTGGTCCACTCGAAGGAGTTCGACGTGGTGGTGGTGGACACGCCGCCGACGCGCAACGCGCTCGACCTGCTCGACGCGCCGCGCCGGCTCACCCGCTTCCTCGAGAACCGCATCTTCCGCGCCCTGATGGTGCCGACCCGGGTCGGGCT
>DATJTU010000319.1:0-4568 GCA_035503015.1 Acidimicrobiales bacterium
GGGGTTGAGGAGGCCGCATGCCGCAAGCGGGATGGCCACCGCGTTGTACCCGAAGGCCCAAGCCAAGTTGCGGCGGATGGTGAGGTGCGTCCGACGGGCCAGCGTGACGGCGGTGGGGACCGCGGCCAGATCGTCGCGCAGCACCAACAGGTCGGCCGAGTTGCGGGCCACGTCGGTGCCTGATCCGAGCGCCACGCCCAGGTCGGACTGGGCCAGCGCCGGTCCGTCATTGACGCCATCGCCCACCATGGCGACCCGATGTCCCTCACGCTGGAGACCCACGACGGCAGAGACCTTGTCCTGAGGCGACACCCCCCACAGTGCCCCGTCTAGCCCGCACCGGTCGGCCACGGCTCGTGCCGACTGTTCGTTGTCACCGGTAAGGAGGATGCAGCGCAGACCGAGACGTTGCAGCCGGGCGACGGCCTGTCGGGCGTTGGGACGGACAGCGTCCGCCAAGGCAATGGCCCCGACGGCCACACCGTCGACGCACACGACGATTACCGTCCGCGCTTCATCAAGCCATCGACTACAGCCAGATCGCAGGGTGTCCCCCACGGCGTATGCCCTCTCGGCGTCAGGCAACGAGCCGACCCACACTCGACGACCGCCGACCGTTCCTCGGACTCCGTGTCCGGCCACTGCCTCGAAGTCCTCCAACGCGGCCAGTTCTCCTTCGGCTGCGAGCACGACCGACCGGGCCACCGGATGCTCCGAAGCCTGCTCGACCGCGGCGGCTGTCCGGAGGACTTCGTCCTCGCCCAAGCCCGGGGTGGCCAGAACTCCGACGACGGACATGCGACCTTCAGTGATCGTGCCCGTCTTGTCGAACAGGACGGTGTCGACGCGCCCTGAAGACTCGACTGCCTCATAGCCCTTGAAGAAGATGCCTGAACGGGCGCCACGATCGGACGCCACGAGAAGCGCCATCGGGGTGGCCAATCCCAGAGCGCACGGGCACGCGATGATCAGGACAGAGAGGGCGGCATTGAGCGCCGTCTCTGCGCTCGCACCGCTCAGCAACCAGCCGGCAAGCGTGATGACTGCGATAACCACGACGCTCGGGACGAACACATTGGCGATGCGGTCAGCCAGTCGTTGTGCGGCCGCCTTCTCGCTCTGCGCTCGCTGCACCAAATCGAGCATCTGGGCCAGCTGGGTCTCCGCGCCCACCGATTCTGCCCGCACCACGAGGCGGCCGCCCATGGCCACCGTGCCACCAATAACCCTGTCGCCTGGGCCGGCTTCGATCGGTGTCGATTCACCCGTCATCGAGCTGTGATCGAGCACGGCCTGACCGGACTCGATCACCCCGTCGCTGGCCACGGTCTCGCCGGGACGCACCACGAAACGGTCCCCGACCATGAGGTCGCCAACCGGCCGGAGCCGTTCGCTCCCTTGGGCGTCGAGGATGGTGACGTCCTTCGCTCCGAGAGCAGCGAGGCTGCGCAAGGCGTTGCCCGCACGTCGACGCGAGCGCGCCTCGACGTAGCGTCCGGCCAGCAAGAACGTGGTCACCCCTGCAGCCACGTCGAGGTAAAGCGACCCACCGGCATGGTGCACGAGGACGTCGGAGAGCGAACTTGCAGTCCTGCTGGTGTCCAGCGAGAACATGGCGAAGAGCGACCACGCCGTCGCAGCCAGGATACCCATCGACGCCAAAGTGTCCATGGTGGCCAGATGATGGCGAGCTTGACGAAGCGCGGCACTGTAAAACGGCCAGGCGCACCACGTCACGACGGGCAGTGCGAGGGCCACCAGAAGCCACTGCCAGCCAGGAAATCGCACCGAGGGCACGAGCGAAAAGCCAATTGAGGCGTCGCACAACGGCATGAAGAGCAACCCGGCCACGACGAGGCGCCGACCGAGACTCTTCACTCGGCGGTCGGCGTCTGAGCGGTCTCCTGGATCGCTTAGCGGACCGTCCGCGACCGCTTGGCCGACGAAACCGGCCGACGCCACCTCCTGAAGCAGTGTGGCCGTGGACACCGATGTTCGGACACGGACGCGCTCGGTGGCGAAGTTGACCGAAGCCTCGACACCTTCGAGCGTGTTGAGCCGGCTCTCCAAGCGAGCAGCGCAGCTGCCACATGTCATGCCGCGAACCGTCAGCCACACCTCGTGATCTTCGACTGCTTGAGTTGGGGCCAGACTGCCAATGGCCACGTCGCTGCGCTGTCCCTTCGGTCGGGCGATGCCATGTCCCGGAAGCCACAGGTATACTACGACGCGTAGTAGCCCGGCAACCTGGCCGCAGCGCCCGGAGCCGTCGATGGAAAAGACTGACCATGAACCCTTTGCGGTGGGCCCACCTCTCACGAACCATCCTTGGCCTGGCGCTGTTGTGCCTCGCGAGCCTGCTCGGCCTGGTCAACGCTGCCGATGCTGCCGCGCAGTCGGCTCCCCCCGCGCCTCATATCGGCTCGCTGACGATCCGAGACGCTTTCCTGCCACAACCGGCCAGTTCTTCAGTGGCTTCGATCTACCTCACGGTCAAGAACTCGGGGTCCCAAGCGGACGAATTGATCGGGGTGCACACGGCCGCCGCAGCCGGCTCGATGTTGATGACCGAAGACGCCAACGGGTCGATGGGCATGTTGAGAGACCTGCGGATCCCTGCACACGGGCAGGCGTCGCTCACCCCGGGCCGAGATCACCTCATGCTCGAACAACCGCACCACTCGCTCAAGCTCGGACAGCACGTCTCCGTAACGCTCCGCTTCAAGCGAGCGGGCTCTCTGACCATCTCGGTCCCGGTCGTCCCGCTGAGCCGCATCCTGAGCCGCGGCTAAGCCAAGGGGTCCGCGCCATCTGACGGAGGAGCACCGAGGTGGTGCTCAGGCACCGAGGAGCACGGCCACCGGCAAGCCGAGAATCAAGAAGGCGATGCTCGTTGCCCCGAGGGCGACCGGCATTGAGCGACGACCAGGTTCGAGGAGTCTCTCCATCCGCCGCGACACCAGGCCACCAGTCAGGCCGAAAGCACACCTGGGCGCGGCGCCCGCGGTGGCCATGGAAACAAGAGCCGAAATCAGCGCGGCAGCATCTTGGCGGCGGACGGCATAGTCGTCGGCGGCCATCTCGAGGAGGCCGGCCACGGATTCGGGTGCGAGGCGTGCATAGGGTACGAACGAGAACATCTTGCGCACCCCGGCCAGCGGCAACATGACCAGGCCGTGGCGCTCGTGCGCATGGCCATGTTCGTGCGCCACGACGGCGTCGAGCTCGGCGGGGTCGAGCAGGTTGATCGTGCCGGCACTGACCACGATCCGCGGCCGGATGCCCGGGACGCAGTAGGCCACGGCGCTGGCGTGGTCCAATACCGCCGCGCCCGTGTCGAGGGTCGCGGTCTTTACCAAGTCGATCAGGCGCCGCTGCTGGCGCCGAGAGATCACCGTGCGAAAAGTGACCGCACCCAGCATGCAGCAGAAAAGGAACGCGAGGTCGGCTGCCAATGTCAGGCCCAAGGCGTCGGGAACACCAAGACCAGCCAAGGGGCGACCCTCAACGATGCCGTGGACCATCTCGTCGAGCCCCCCGACGAATCCAGCGTGGTAGCGCTCAAGGGCAATACAAAGCCCGCCGCCGATACCCGCCAGGAGAGCGCTCCCCCCAATGGACTGCCAGAGCAGCACTCCAGCCCGAGGCGCCCGATCGACCCATCGCGCCTTTGCCATTGCCACGCTGAGCGGTCCCAGTAGCACCGCAGCGGTGAGGGCCAAGCAGGCGGCCGCGACGTAGAGGCTCACCAGTCAGCCTTTGCGCGACGCATCGAGCGCATCTCGGAGGATCGCGGCCTCCTCGGCTGACACGGTCTCGGCGAAACGCACTAGTACGGCATTGCGGTTGCTCGCACTCCCGAGCGGCTCGAGCATGAGAGAGGCGGTATACGACTCACGAGTGGCGACCGGCGCGAAGACATGCGTCTTGCCGTCGTTGGACCGTTTCACCACCTTCTTACGCCGAAGTCGGTCGAGAATCGTGAGGACCGTCGTGTAAGCCCGATCGGGGATTCGGTCGGCCACGTCTCGTCCAGAGAGTCGCTGCCCGGAGGCATCCCAGAGCACATCCATGACCTTGCGCTCCAACTCACCCAGGCCCATAGATCCACCTTTCGCCGGCCTCCGGCTGATCGTGGAGTGATGCTACAGCCTGTAGAGCGATGGCCTCCTTGAGGATGCACCATTTGCCACCGCGCACTGACGAGCAGGTCGTTGCGATGTGCCATGCGCTCGATTCCACGGGTTCCACGTCGGGTTGACCAACAGGCGATCTCACCTCGAACCCCGCAAATGTCGAGAGCCTAGGGACGCCGGTTGCACGTTCGCTGATAGATAAGGTCACGTAGGGTCTTGTGCGACATTGTGAGGTCCGGGGGGCGGTTTTCGTTCCTCGGTCACCGTCAAGAGACGGCGTTATTGGCTGGGCACTACGAGCTTCGTCCAGGTGACCTCTACGCCAAGCGGCGTAGCGCTCGTTGCCTCCATGGGGATTCCACTTTAGGCCTCTGAACTGGGCTTTTGGTGGAGGTGATGGGATTTGAACCCACGGCCTCTACATTGCGAACG
>DATJTU010000320.1:0-10177 GCA_035503015.1 Acidimicrobiales bacterium
CCCGAATTGTTCGAATTATCTCGAGCAGATCCGCGTCACCATCCGCTTGAGTCGCGCGATCGAACCGGACGACCTTTCGCCCGAGGCGGTGGACGATCTCACTGATCTGTACCGGCGGTGGCGCGGCGAACGCTGATCGCCGCAGAGGACCCGATACGGGAGTCCCTGCAAGAATGGCCCGGCACACGACCGGTGAGCGAAGTGTTGAAGGACGGAGGCAGAGGTGTGGGGGACAAATCGTGCCACCTTGCCCAACGCCGTTGCCATCGCTCTGGGTTGTCTGCTCGTCGCGTGTGGACTCGTGATGACGTCGCACCTCGCGGCTGGGGCGGCGACGACGCGGCCGGTGACGACGACGACACTGACCTTCGTCGATACGTCTCGATCGACGCCGGCGTGGAACGGCACGGCTGCGAAGTCCTCTCGCACCCTCGTCACGACGATCTGGTACCCGACGCAGGGTCCGGGTTCCGCGCCGGCATCGGGCAAAGGTCCGTACCCGCTCATCATCTTCGCCCACGGCCTCGGTGGTTCGCCGCAGGACTACGAGCAGTTGTTGAGCGCGTGGGCCGCCGCTGGCTACGTCGTGGCCGCGCCGTTATTCCCGCTATCCAGCAGCGAGACTCCCGGTGGGCCCGACGGTGGCGACATCGGCAATCAGCCCGGCGACATGAGCTTCGTCGTCGACCAGGTCCTGAAAGCGTCGGCCCAGCCGTCCGGGCCCCTGTCGGGTCTGGTCGACCGGGATGAGATCGGCGCGGCGGGCCACTCCAATGGGGCCATCACGACGCTTGGACTAGTCGGCAACACGTGCTGCCGCGACCAGAGGATCAAGGCAGCGGTGGTCATGGCCGGCACCACCGAGGGTCTCGGCCGCGGCCACTACAACCTGGCGGAGGCGCCACCGCTCCTCGTCGTCTCGGACAAGCACGACGGGCTGGTCCCCTACGGCGATGCCGTCTCCGTCTTCAATCAGGCGCGCGGCCCGAAGGCGCTCCTCACGCTCGATTGGGACAGCGCATCTGACAGCACCGGATCGACGGCGCACATGGCCAGCTCCGGGGTGGTCGGACAGACCTCGCAGTCGGTCATCACCGCGACGACGTCTTTCTTCGACGCATTCCTCAAACACGACCATGGCGCGTTGCAGTCCGTCTCCGCTGACGGCGACTCGTCGCTCTCCTCGGTCCACGCGGCCTGGACCCAAGGCGCACGCGCCACACTTCCTCTCCCCAAGGCGGCCGTCGTCCACCTGCACGCCAGCGTGACACCCGACACGAACCTGAGGAACGGGCAACCGGTGACCGTTCGATGGAGCGGCTACACCGCCGGCAAGGTCGTCAACATCCTCGAGTGCTCGCAGGTCGACATCGCGTCCGCCAGCTCGGCCGGCTGCAGCTTCGCCCACGCGGCGATCCTCCACCCAGACCCCACCGGATCGGGATCCGTGATCCTTCATGTCGGGACCGGGACGATCGGCAACGGCGTGTGCGACGCCTCCCACGGCTGCTACGTCATCGTGAACAATGCGAGCTCGACCGATCCGAGCCAGACCAAGTCTCTCCGCATTCGTTTTGCGCCGTGACGAGCTCTCGGTCAGCGTCTCTTGACCTCGTCGACTGACGATGCGCCACGCGCCTCGAGCCAGAGCGCCAGGTCCTCTCCACCGGCGTGTCGCGCCTGGTCGAGCGGGGTCTGGTCTCCCCACCCGATCCAATTGATGTCGGCACCGTTCGCGAGCAGCAGCTCGGCGATGGCACGATTCCCACCACCACAGGCGGCCCAGAAGGCCGACGTGATCCGTTCGGCATCAGGGCGTGGGTCCCCGGCCAACTCGGACCGCACCCGGTCGATGTAGCCGAGGGCTGCCGCTTGGTAGATGTTGACGGTGGCGCCGCGCTCGACGAGCAGCCGCCCCGCTCGATAGCCGCCGAAAATTGCCGCGTCCGCGACAGGACCGAGTCCGTTGACGATGCACCCGGGTGCGTCGATGTCTGCCCCTGCGTCCAGGAGGGCGGCGACGAGCTCGACGTCGTCGTTGCTCGCCGCCCAGTGCAACGGCGTCTCGCTGACGGCGTCGGGATCGCTCCACGCGTCGAGATCGGCGCCGGCGTCGCGCAGGACGCCGACGATCTCCCGTGGGTTGCGCCGGTGTCCGGGCCAGTCCGCGAAGAGATGGAGCAGGGTCCGCGTGCCCGCCGCTTCGCCGTCCTTCACGATCCGCACCCGGGCCAGACCGGGCACGGTGTCCAGCATGCCTTTGAGCTGGTCGGCCTGACCTCGTTGGACCGCCGCGGTGAGGTCGACGGCGAACGGTTCGTTCCACCGCAAGGTCATGGTCTGGTTGGGAGGGCTGTTCACGATCGCCGCCTTCCTGGAGCCGGGAGCTGGTTGGAAGAGAATAGTATTATATTCGTACAGTCCTGATATAGTTCTATATGTGCCTGAAGACCTGCTCGGCGACCTGCAAATTCCTCTTCCCGCGCTGCTCCGGGGCGCACGGAGCGCGGCGGCCCGGGCGCTTCGCTCGGCACTGGAGGAAGCGGGCTTCGACGACCTGCCTGCGAATGGGCCGTATGTGATCAGCGCCACGACGTCCGGCGGCATCCCGCTCGCGCGCATCATCGAACGCCTCGGGTTGTCGAAGCAGGCCGCCGGCCACTTGGTGGATCTCTTGGTCTTGCGCGGGTACCTCGACCGGGAGGTCGACCCGGAGGACCGCCGGCGTCTCGTCGTGCTCCCGACCGAACGGGGCGTCGCAGCCGCCGAGGTTCTTCGCGCGGCGGCAGATCAGCTCGAGGCGGAGCTGGTCGCAAAGATAGGCGTCGAGGACCTGCACGCGACCCGACGCACGCTCGCGTCCCTCGCCACCCTGGCCGACCACCATGCCTGACCCCGCTGGTCCGTCCACCACCGCTCGCCGGGTGGCCGCCTATCGGCTCGGGTTCGATCGTCTCGCACCGCCCTCGTCGAGCGGTGAGCCAGTCGCCGACGACCGGCTCGCAGCCGACGTGTCCGACGGCGTCGACCTCGCGCCGGAGTCGCGGATGGGACGGTACCTCCAGGCGCGCACTCGGTTCTTCGATCGCGTGACGGTCAATGCCCTCGGCCGGGGCGTCTCGCAGATTGTCGTCGTCGGTGCCGGCTACGACGCTCGGGCCCTCCGCTATCGCCAACCAGGTGTCCGGTGGTGGGAAGTCGATCGTCCTGGCACGCAGGAAGACAAACGGGCTCGACTGTCCCGTCTCGGCATCGCGACAGAAGACATCACGTTCGTTGGCATCGACCTAATCGATCGGTCCTTGGCGTCCAGCCTCATGAGCGCAGGCTTCGAACCGGATGGACCGGCCCTCTTCCTCGCCGAGGGGGTCGTCACGTATCTCGACTCCGACACGCTGCTTGACGTCCTGCGAGACCTTCGCTCCCTCTCCGCGCCAGGGACCCGCCTGGCCTTCTCGGTCCGCCGGCCGGGCACCGACGAAGCTGCGCGTGCACGCTTCGATGCGGGCGTCGCGGGTTTGGGCGAGCCGGCCTTGGGCTCGACCGACGCGGACGACGCCGACGCGGTCCTCACCCGTACCCGTTGGCGCCGCGTGGAGCTCAACGACCGTGCGCACGCGTCGGGATTCGTCGTTGCTGCTCCCCTGTTCGTCCCCGCAGACCAAGGCGAGCCGGTGACCGTCGGGCGTCTCGGCACGTTCGTCGAGCACATGCTGTCCCGCAGGGGGAGCGACACCCTGGCTGTCCATCTCGAAGACACCTACGGCGTGCGAGTGACCGCCACAAAAGAGCTCGACCTCGGCGTCTTTCGCGTGACCCGCGAAGACACCTCGACATGGATCGCCAGAGTGTTCCCACGGACCCGCACGGTCGAGGCGGCCCGGGCCGACGCCGCACTGCTCGGCGAGCTTCTCCACCGCGAGATCCCGGCCGAGCGGCCGGCAACGGCTGACCCGGTCTCGGTGCACGATGGGCAGCCGGTGCTGGTGACCGAGTTCGTCTCCGGCCGTCACCCCGCCGCTACGCCCGAGCTCTTCGAGGTGCTCGGAACCCTGTTGGCCAGGATCCACACGGTGGACACCGACGCGCCGCCCCTCAACCGACCCGGCGGGGCCTGGCACCACCTTGTGCTCGACGCGAGCGTCGCCGACGAGCTGATCGCGGCCAAGGAGCTCCTGCACGATGCCCGGTTGCGAGTCCCGAAGGGGCACGCGGGCGAGTACGACCAGCTCGTCGACGCGCTCGAGGCACTGGCCCTACCGGACGACCTCCCGACCGGCCTCGTTCATCCGGACTTCGTCCCGCGCAACGCAATTCAGGACGACGAGGGGCAGCTGACCATCGTCGACTGGGCGGGCTGTGGCGTCGGCCCGCGCCTGGCGTCGCTCGGGTGTCTTCTCTGGGCAGCGGCCCGCCACGGACCCTCGCTCACGGCCGCGGCGCGTTCGTATGGCGCACGCATCGCCCTGGAACGCGACGAGCTCGAGCATCTTCCCGCGGCCCTGGCGATCCGCCCGGTGATCCTCGCATGCTGGGCCTTTGCCACGGGCCGCTCTTCGCTGCCCGACGCCGCAGGATCGTGGACCACCCTGCGACCGAAGCTCGCCAAGGCGGCAACTCGCGCGTCGACGATCCTCGCCCGGGACTCCTAGCGACCCTGTGCGACCTGCCCGTAGAGGAGCGAGCGAGAAACCGGTCCCCAGTACCGGCTGTCGCACGAGTCGACGCGATTGTCCCCGAGGACGTAGTAGCTGTGCGCCGGGATCAGGAACGGCCGCTCCAGGCTGTACGGCGTGCCACTGGGTCCCGGCTCGGTCATGCCGAGGACGGATTGCGGCAGCCATCCTTCGGCCAGTTTGCGTCCGTCGATGACGACGTAGCCGTCTGAGAGCGAGATCGTCTGGCCCGGGAGCCCGACGATCCGCTTCACGAGGTATTTGGTCGTTGCCCCGGGTCCGCCGCAGTTCTCCGCCGCGGGCCGCCGGAACACGACGATCTCTCCCTGCGAAATGCGACTGGTGGCGGTCAGCTGCTGGACCTGGACGACCTGGTTGCGCTGCAACGTGGGCGCCATCGCGCCGGACGCGACCCGGAACGGTGCGCTCGCCGCCGGGTTCGCCGGCACGACAGCGACGGCGACGGCAAGGCCGGCGCCGACCGCCGCCAGGGTGAAAACCCCAGCAACCAGGGCGTAACGCAGAGCCCGCGGCCGGCGACGGAACAACCATGCTCGGGGGGCGTGCAGGAGGAGCCCGAAGGCGATGCGGGCGTCGGACCGTCCCTTCTGCTCCATCAGCTCGTCAGCCAGGTCGACGACCTCGCGCTCGTAGCGCGTGCGCCACTCTCGTGGATAGAGACGTAACGCGGTCCGCAGCCATCGCCCGTTCATGTCGCACCGGCGATCCGTCGCAACCCGATCCTGGCGATCCGCGCGGACGCGCTCAGCCGTTCTTCGATCACAGCCACGCCCTTCGCTGTGATGCGGTACGGATGGCGTCGCCCTTCCGAGGGCAGCGGCTCGACGAGTCCGTCGGCCTCGAGCTTCGACAGGCACCCGTACAACGTCCCGGCACCGAGCTCGACACCGGCAAACTCTTCGATGTCCTTGATCAGCGCGTAGCCGTGCTTGGGTCCACCGGCGAGGCTGGTCAGGACCAGCACGCTCCGGTCCGACGATCCTTTGATCCCCTCGAGTGTCATCGAGTCTCCTTTACTACACTTTACGATATATTGAAAAGACGACGTTGTGCAAGGGTGCCGGGAACCGCATGACCTCGCCCCCGCTGGGTACAGCAACGCGGATGGGGAACAACTCGGTACTCGAACAAGAGGTCAAGCTCGATGCGCCCATCGGCCTGGCGTTGCCAGACCTGCGCGACCTGGTCGGACGCACGGTCCGCCTCCCCCAGGAGCGGCTGGCCACGACGTACTACGACACGGTCGACCGCCGCCTCTGGCGGCAGGGGCTGACGCTCCGGCATCGGCTGACCGGGGACGGCGGCGAAGGGATGTGGACCCTCAAGGTCCCGCACGCATCCGACGGGCAGGCACTGGAACGCACGGAGGTGTCCTGGAACGCTCCCGGCAGCACAGTGCCGGCAGGCGCCACCGACGTCCTGCGAGGCGTCATCCGCCGCGAGCCACTCCGCGAGCTCGTCGAACTCGACACGAGACGGCAGCGACTCGTCCTGCGCAACGACAACGACACGGCGGTCGCGGAGCTCGACGACGACCTCGTGCACGTCGTGGGCGGCGGGCACGACGGCGAGCGCTTTCGCCAAGTCGAACTCGAGCTGCTCGACGACACGTGGCGGAGCGACGAGGTGCTCCGGCGGCTCGAGGAGGCGGGTGCTCGTGTGCAGAACGACCCCAAGCTCGCCAGAGCGGTCGACCTCCCGGACCGGTCGCCACGGCCGTCCTCCACCATCGATCGGGCGTCGTCGGTGGCGGACGTCGTGCAGGCCTCACTACAGGCGGGCGTCAGCCGGCTGGTCGCGCACGACTGGCGCATCCGGCTCGCGGCCGCGGATCCGGGACCCGAGGACGTCCACCAGGCCAGGGTCGCGACCCGCCGGCTCCGATCGGACCTCAAGACGTTCGGCTCCGTGCTCGATCCGGTCTGGGTGCACCACGTGCGCGACGACCTGAAGTGGGTCGGCACGGCGCTCGGCGACGTGCGCGACGCGGACGTGCTCGCCGACCACCTGGCCGACGCCCCCTTGGCCTTGCACGAGAGATTGGCAACGCAGCGCGCGGCCGCCTGCCAACGTCTGGCCGGCGTGATGGCCGACAACCGCTACGTGGACCTCCTGGACAAGCTGCACGCCGGTGCAGATCGGCTCCCGGTCGGTACCGCGGCGGCGCAGGTGGCCCGACAGCGCGCGAGGCGCGTCGTGCCGGGCATGGTCAAGCCCGCCTGGCGCGGCGTCCGCCGGCAAGTGAAGAAGGCGGGCGCCCACCCCACCGCGGCCGAGCTGCACCAGGTCAGGATCAAATCCAAGCAACTGCGGTACGCCGCGGAACTGGCCACCCCGGTCATCGGCCCGCCGGCGCGCCGCACGGCCTCTGCGGCTGAGCGTGTCCAGACGGTGTTGGGTGACCACCACGACGCCGTCGCAGCCGAGGCATGGTTGCGCGCCGAGCTGGGGCAGATCTCGCCTCAGGAGACCCCGGCTGTCTCCTCGACGACGGCGACAGCCGCGCCGCCCGCCACCGCGCTCGAGGCCGGGCTCCTTGTGGCCGAGGCGCGCCGGAGAGAGCGAAAGGCGCGGCGCCAATGGAAGGAGGCATGGAAGAAGTTGGCGCGTCCGAAGCGACGTCGCTGGCTCTCCCACCACTGATCCACTCGTCGCCACACCACGGCCGACGATGGCCGTGGGTCCGGATAGCGTGACGCCACCGCACCCTCCGACGATGGGCGTCATGAGCGAGATCGAGTCACCTCCAGCGCCGCCACCTCTGTCCACTCGGGTCTCCGACCTGCTCGGGGTCGACTACCCGTTGCTGCAGGCGCCGATGGGATTCATCGCCCGGGCCCAGCTCGCGTCCGCCGTGTCGAACGCGGGGGCGTTCGGGATCGTCGAGACGTCCTCCGGCCGGCTCGACGAGGTCCGTCACGAGATGGCGGCCATGCGGGAGCTGACCGACCAACCCTGGGGCGTCAACATCGCGCAGATGCTGGTGACCGACCCCCAGATCGTCGACTTCGTCGCGGCACAGGGCGTGCGCTTCGTCACCACGTCGGCGGGCAATCCCCAGCAGTACACCCAGCAACTCCACGACGCTGGGATCACGGTGTTCCACGTCGTCCCCTCGCTGCGCGCGGCACAGAAGGCGGTTGACGCCGGCGTCGACGGTCTGGTCGTCGAAGGCGGCGAAGGCGGCGGCTTCAAGAGCACCAAACCGGTGTCGACGATGGTCTTGCTGCCCCAGATCACGAGGTCGTTCGACCTTCCCGTCGTTGCCGCGGGAGGCATCGTCGACGGCGTCTCCATGGCGGCGGCGTTCGCCCTGGGAGCCGAAGGGGTGCAGATGGGCACCCGCATGGTCAGCGCGGCCGAGTCGCCGGTCCACGACAACTACAAGCAATTGGTCACCGGTGCGGACGCCACGGACACCGTCGTCCTGAGCGCCCACGCCAGCCCCGCCTACAGGGTGATGCGCACCGCGTTCAGCGAGAGCCTCGAACGCGAACCGTCGGTGGTGATGGGCCGGACCGTTGGCATGGACGGCGTGCTCCGGCTCTATTTCGAAGGTGACCTCGACGCCGGCTTCGCGTTCGGGGGCCAGGGGGCCGGGCGCATCACCGAGGTCCTCCCGGTTCGACGGATCGTGCGTGAGACCATGCGCGACTTCTACGACGTGGTGACCGGCTTGCAGCACTTCGCGCCCGGGCTCTGAAGGCGACACCGAACAAAACGGCGGGTTTGACCTGGGATGACGCCACGAGACCGGGGGCCGTGTGCTAACAACGACCAGTCCACCGGCCTCGAGACACGAGGTCGTGTGTGCCCGACCGCCCAGTGCCACAGGTGTGAATGTCGAATCCAAAGCGCGATCGGGGCGGACACGGCGAGCCACCTTCAGCTCCACCTTCCCGCGCCGACGCGCTCGCGGGACTCAAGGCCCTCGGCGAGCAGAACGAGCCCCCTGCAGCTCCGCCTCCCGGCGACGAAGCACTCGCGGGGCTCGAGGCTCTCGGCGCTGAGATCGAAGAGGCTCGCAAGGGCGACCGCTCCCGCGGGCGTCATGCGGCGCCGGGACGCCAGCGCTGGCGCCGCTGGGTGCTGGCCGGCCTGGCCGCCGTCCTGGTCCTGGTCATCGCCGGCGCGGGGTACGTCTACTACGTCACCCACGACCTGAACCGGGTCACCGTGCACGGCCTCCACTCCTCGTTCAGCACCGGGAAGGAGGTCGGAACCGAGAACATCTTGATGGTGGGGTCGACGTCACGCTGCGCGCTCGCCCAGCAGAACCTCGCCTACGGCCTGTGCTCGCAAGGCGTCAACGGCGTCAACAGCGACGTGATGATGATCCTGCACGCCGACCCGACGCACCACCGCATCGCACTCCTCTCCATCCCGCGGGACCTCTTCGTGCCCAACGCCCGCAACGACGGCGCCAACAAGATCGATGCGGGGCTCTACCAGGGGCTCTCGCAGGTGGTGGCGTCGATCGAGGAGGACTTCGGGATCCCGATCCAGCATGCGGTCTCGCTCAACTTCGACCAGTTCGCGAACATCGTCGACGCGCTCGGCGGCATCAACATGTCGTTCCCGGTGTCGGTCTTCGACTGGGGACCGACGGGTGGGGGCGCGAGCGGCGACCAGCCCGTCAGCTCCGGCCTCAACGAGAAGGCCGCCGCCTGCGTCCACCTCAACGGCACCCAGGCTCTCCAGGTCGTGCGAGCTCGCCACCTTCGCTACGAGACGCCCCAGTCCAATCCGGACGACCCGTACTCGTGGCCCCAGGAGGCCCAGAGCGACCTGGCCCGGATCCGCCGGGACCACGAGTTCCTCCGCGTGCTCGCCACCGCGCTGGCAGGGCACGGGCTCGACAACCCGATCTCGGACCTCGGCCTGATCAACTCGGTCAAGGCCGACATCACCTTCGACCAGAACTGGTCGGTGAACGACATGGTCAACCTGGTGCTGGATTTCCACTCGGTCGACATCAACTCGGTGCCGCAGCTCACGCTGCCCGTCCAGGTCGTGACCGACCCCGACGGTTCCGGCGGCAGCCTGCAGTACGAAGGTGGCAGCTACGGCGACGTGGAGTTCACGTCCGAGGTGCAGGACCAGGCCGCGATCGACGAGCTGCTCGGGATCGATCCCACGACCGACTCCATGACCGGCCAGCCGCTGCCCGCGCCGCAGACGGTCAGCGTGTCCGTGCTCAACGGCACCGGCGGCTACAACCAGGCGACGGACACCGGGGCCGCGCTCAGCGCGCTCGGCTATCACGTGGTCGGGCTCGGCGACACCGCATCGGTCGGTGACGTCTCGGAGACCTACGTCTACTACGGGTCGCTCTCACCGCAGAGCGAGGCTGCCGCGGAGTCGGTCGCCCGCTCGCTGTCGGGATCCGTCGTCATGGGCTACGACCCGTCGAAGGTGGCCAACGGTGCGCAGGTCACCGTGATCACCGGCTCACAGTTCTCGGTGAACAGCCCGGCGCC
>DATJTU010000321.1:0-27000 GCA_035503015.1 Acidimicrobiales bacterium
GGGAGTCCTTGCTCGCCCATTCCGTCTTGATCCGCAACTGCGCGAGCTGGGAGGGCCTGCGGGGGTGCCTCCGTGTCACGATCGGGACGGCCGAGGAGAACGACCGCTTTCTGAACGCCTTGAAGGAGAGCCTGTGAACAGCGCTGGGCAAGACGGCGGCGTCGTCCGCCGCGCCAACAAGGAGCGCGCGACCAAGGAGACCTCGGTCGTCGCGACGCTGGTCGTCGACGGGACAGGGCTGACCGACGTGAGCACCGGCCTACCCTTCTTCGACCACATGGTCGACCAGCTGGGCCGGCACGCGTCCTTCGACCTGACGGTCCACGCGCAGGGGGACCTGCACGTCGACGCGCACCACACCGTCGAGGACGTCGGCATCGTGCTGGGCGCATGCCTGGCCGAGGCCCTGGGCGAGAAGGCGGGCGTCCGCCGCTTCGCGTCCATGCTTGTGCCGCTCGACGAAGCGCTGATCGAAGTGGCGCTCGACCTCTCCGGACGGCCCTACCTGGCCTACGGCCTCGACTTCGCGCCCGACACGCCCGGCCTCGGGACGCCGCCGTTCAACCCCCAGCTCGCCGAGGAGTTCTGGCGCGCCTTCGTCACAACAGCGAACGTCACGCTCCACATCCGCTGCCTCGAGGGCAAGAACACGCACCACATGGTGGAGGCGAGTTTCAAGGGCGTGGCACGGTGCCTGCGCGACGCCGTCCGCGTCGAGGGAGGCGGCGTCCCTTCGACCAAGGGGAGCCTGTGACCGGCCCCCGCATCGCGGTGCTGGACTACGGCATCGGCAACCTGCGCTCGGCCGAGAAGGCGCTCCAACACGTGGGGTCCGACGCGCGCCTAGTCCGCGACGCCGCGGCGGTCGAGGCGGCCGACGCCGTCGTGCTCCCGGGCGTGGGCGCGTTCGGTGCGTGCGCGCGGGCGCTGCGCGAGAGCGGCCTCGAGGAGGCCGCCCGGGGCGCCCTCGAGGCGGACGTGCCCTTCTTCGGGGTGTGCGTCGGGTTCCAGCTGCTCTACGACGGGTCGGTGGAGAGCCCCGACGCCCTCGGGCTCGGGGTCTTCGCGGGCACGGTTCGCCCGCTCCCTCCGGGCGTCAAACACCCGCAGATGCAGTGGAACACCCTCCTCGTGCGCGGGGACGAGACCCCGGCGGCGCTCGAGGGCCTGGCGCAGTCCCCCTGGGTCTACTTCGTCCACTCCTTTGCGCCGCCGGTGGGCAGCGAGACGGTCGCGGTCTGCGATTACGGCGGCGACGTCGCGGCGTTGGCGGCGCGCGGGACGTTGTGGGGCGCGCAGTTCCACCCCGAGAAGTCGGGCGCCACCGGCCTCGCGCTGCTCGCCAACTTCGTCCGGATGGCGGCGACGAGCGCGCCTGCGCGCGCCTCGTGAGAAAGCCGTGATGCACCTGCTCCCTGCGGTCGACCTGCGCGGCGGGATGGCCGTGCGCCTGGTGCAGGGGGACTTCGCGCGCGAGGAGCAGTACGGCGACCCGGTGGCGCTGGCCGTGCGGTACATCGACGGCGGCGCCTCGTGGATCCACGTCGTCGACCTCGACGCGGCGCGCACCGGTGTGCCCCAGGAGCGAGACGTGCTGGCCGCCATCGTCCGGGAGGCGACCGACAGGCGAGCCAACGTGGAGTTCGGGGGTGGGATCCGCTCCGAGGACGACGCCGAGGAGCTCCTCGCGTCCGGCGTCGCACGCATCGTGCTGGGCACGGCCGCTCTCGAGGAGCCGGCCCTGGCGGGCCGGTGCGCCCGCCGCTGGCCCGGCAGGGTCGCGGTGGGGCTCGACTACCGCCTCCGCGCCGACGGCACGGCCGAGGCGCAGGCACAGGGGTGGCTGGCGGGGTCCGGCCAGTCGGTGACCGACCTGCTCGAGTTGTGGGCCCACGAGCCGCTCGGCGCGGTGGTCGCCACCGCCGTGGCACGGGACGGCATGCTCTCGGGCCCGGACTTCGGTGGCCTGGCGGCGCTGCTCGACGCCACCGCCTTGCCGGTCGTCGCCTCCGGCGGGGTCTCGGCACCCGACGACCTGGTCGCGTTGGCCCGCCTCGGCTCGTCGGAGCGGCGCCTCGCCGGCGCGATCGTGGGTAAGGCGCTCGCCGAAGGGCGCTTCAGCGTGGAGGAAGGTCTGGCCGCGTGCGCAGCGTCCGTCTGATCCCGTGCCTCGACGTCACCGGCGGCCGCGTGGTGAAGGGCGTGCGCTTCGTCGACCTGACCGACGAGGGCGACCCGGTGGAGCTCGCGTCGCGCTATGACGCCGAGGGCGCGGACGAAGTGACGTTCCTCGACATCACCGCGTCCTCGGACGGGCGCGACACCATGGTCGACGTGGTGGCGCGCACCGCCGAGCAGGTCTTCATCCCGTTGACCGTCGGCGGGGGTGTCCGGGCGGCGGAGGATGCACGCCGCCTCCTCCGGGCCGGGGCGGACAAGATCTCGGTGAACACGGCAGCAGTGGAGCGATCCGAGTTGGTGCGGGACATCGCGGACGAGTTCGGCGGCCAGTGCGCGGTGGTCGCGATCGACGCCCGCAAGCGCCCCGACGCCCCGGGGTGGGAGGTGTACTCCCACGGTGGGCGCCAGCCCACGGGCCGCGACGTGGTGGCGTGGGCGGCCGAATGCGCGGGCAACGGCGCCGGGGAGATCCTCTTGACGTCGATGGACCGCGACGGGACCCGCAACGGGTTCGACCTCGCGTTGACGCGGGCGGTGGTCGACGCGGTGGAGATCCCGGTCATCGCGTCGGGCGGCGTCGGAGGGCTGCAGGACCTGGTCGACGGCGCGCTCGAAGGTGGTGCGGACGCGGTGCTGGCGGCCTCGATCTTCCACCGGCGCGAGTTCACGATCGGTGAGGCCAAGGCGTATCTCGCGGCGAACGGAGTGACCGTCCGCCCGGTGTGAGCCTGCCGGTGGTGGTGATCCGTTGCGCCGGGCGGCCCGGAGCGGCGGAGGACGGCACCCCTGACCTGGGCGGGCGGCCTCGTGCGGTACCGTGCGAGGGTGCCCTCGTCCACGACGAAGAACGGGACCAGCAAGGTCAAGGCAGCGCACGGTGGCGGCGCCGAGGAGAAACAGCCGATCTCGGTGCTCTTCGACCGTGTCATGGTGCAGCTCTCGGCGACCGACGGCGAGCGCGTCTCGCGCGCGGGGATCCTCATCCCGGCGACGGCGCAGATCAGCCGCCGTCTGGCCTGGGCCGAGGCGGTGGCGGTGGGACCGCACGTGCGAACGGTCAAGGTCGGTGACACCGTGCTGTTCAATCCCGAGGACCGCTTCGAAGTTGAGGTGCACGGGGAGGAGTACGTGATCTTGCGCGAGCGCGACATCCACGCCATTGCGTCGCCGCGCAACGACAGCGGGACGGGGCTCTACCTTTGAGCGAGTCCGTCTCCTCGCCCTCGTCGTCCTCTTCTCCCGGTGCGGTGGTGGCCGAAGGGGTGCCGCTGCGCGTCGACGAGGAGCTCGCCGGCGCCGTCGACTTCGCCAAGTACCCCGACGGCCTGGTGCCCGCGATCGTCCAGGACGCCACCGACAGGACCGTGTTGACGGTGGCCTACATGGACGCCGAGGCGCTGCGGCGCACGCTCACCACCGGCCGCACCTGGTTCTTCAGCCGGAGCCGCCAGGAGTACTGGCAGAAGGGCGAGACGTCCGGCGACCGCCAGTACGTGCGCGAGGTCCTGATCGACTGTGACGGTGACGCCCTGGTGGTACTGGTCGACCAGCACGGTCGCGGCGCGTGCCACACAGGCGAGCGCACCTGCTTCTACCGCACGATCGGCACGGGCCCGGGGGTGCCCGCGCCGTGACGGCGCCCGGCGCCACGAGCCCAGCCGTGGGCCCGGGCGCCGTGGGTGCAGGCACGTCTGACGCGCTCGGCTTCAGGCCCGATCCGGCAGAGTTCGCCGCGCTGGCCAAGGAGCACGCCATCGTGCCCGTGTGGTGCGAGATGGTGGCCGACACGCTGACCCCCGTGGCCTGCTTCGCCAACGTCGTCGGTGACGGCGACGGGTTCCTCTTCGAGTCGGTCGAGGGCGGCGAGCGCTGGGGCCGCTACTCCTTCGTGGGCCGACGACCGCTGGCCACGTTGACGGCGCGGGGTCGCGCGGTCGAGACGACCGGCCGGCTCGGCCTGGGGCCGTCGGACGACGGCGTCCTGGCGGCCGTCGAGGCACTCGTCACGCGCTATCAGTCCCCCGCGTTGGCCGGGCTGCCGCCCTTGCACGGGGGGCTGGTCGGGTATCTCGGCTACGACGTGGTCCGTGAGGTCGAGCGGCTGCCGCATCCGCCCGCCGACGATCTCGGGCACCCCGACGCCGCGTTGGTGGTGATCGGGCAGTTCTGCGCGTTCGACCACTGGCGCCAGCGCATCGTGCTCGTCGACAACGTCGTCGTGCCCGAAGCCCCCGACGGGGTCGTCGACGACGCGGCAGTGGCGTCGGCGTACGAGGCCGCGTGCAGCCGTCTCGCCGAGTTGGCGGCCGACTGCGCCCGTCCAGGTGCGCGCGATGGCAACGGCGCTGTCCCGGTCACCGGCGAGCTGATCGCGGCGCCGCCCCCTGGGCTCGAAAAGGCTGAGGCCACGCGCTCGATGACCTCCGACGAGTACAAGGCCGCGATCGGCGTCGCGAAGGAGTACATCCGCGCCGGCGACATCTTCCAGGTCGTGCTGTCGCAGCGCTACGACCTGGTGCTCGACGCCGACCCCTTCGACGTCTACCGGGCGCTGCGCCTCCTGAACCCGAGTCCGTACCTCTATTTCCTGCGCTTTCCCGAGCTCACCGTCGTCGGGGCGTCGCCCGAGCCGATGGTGCGCCTGCGCGACCGCATCGTGATCTCGCGGCCCATCGCGGGGTCGCGTCCCCGTGGCGAGAGCGAGCAGCACGACCGGATGCTCGAAGGTGAGCTGGCCGAGGACCCCAAGGAGCTCGCCGAGCACATCATGTTGGTCGACCTCGCCCGCAACGACGTCGGTCGCGTTGTGCGGTTCGGGTCCGAGAAGGTCGACGAGCTCATGACGATCGAGCGCTACAGCCACATCATGCACATCACCTCGCAGGTGTCCGGAGAGTTGGCCGAGGACAAGGGGCCCATCGACGTCCTGCGCGCCACGCTGCCGGCCGGGACACTCTCGGGGGCCCCGAAAGTGCGCGCGATGGAGATCATCGACGAGCTCGAGCCGACCAAGCGCGGCGTGTACGGGGGTGTCGTCGGCTACATCGACTTCTCGGGCAACATCGACACGGCGATCGCCATCCGCACCATGGTGGTGACCGCCGACGGCAGCGCCAGCGTGCAGGCGGGCGCGGGGATCGTCGCCGACAGCGATCCCCAGAGCGAGGACGAAGAGTGTGCGCACAAGGCCGGGGCACTGTTGGTTGCCGTGACCGCGGCGCGGCGCATGGGCGCAGCGCGGCCCCGCCGGGTCGCCGCCGGGCGGTGAGCAGCCCCCGCTCGACCGGGGCGGTTGACGGGCCCGGCGCGCCCGGTGTGCTCGGCGTGCTCGGCCCCGAGACGGACGCGCTGCGGAACGGCGCCGGCGCGTTCCGTGCCCGGCGCGACGTGCTCGCCGTCCACGGACCTGACGCGGAGGTCTACCTCCAAGGCCAGCTGAGCCAGGACCTGTCCGCGCTGGCGGTGGGGGAGGCGGCCGACTCGCTGCTCCTCGAGCCCGACGGAAAACTCTGCGCGCTGCTGCGTGTGACGCGCCGCGACGGGCAGAGCTTCCTCCTCGACGTCGAGGCGGGGTACGGCGACGCGGTCACGGCCCGGCTCGGCCGTTTCCTGCTGCGGTCGAAGGTGGAGATCGATCCGTTGCCATGGCGCTGCCTGTCGTTGCGGGGCACCCGCGTCGGCGAGGCGGCCGCGGGGCTCTTGACGGTCCTGGCGGAACGGGGCGTGCTGGCACTTCCCTTCGAGTGGAACGGCTGGAGCGGAACCGATCTCCTCGGTCCAGATGACGTCGTGCTCGGGCCCGAAGCGGTGGACCTCCCGGCTGGCGTCGTGGCGTGTGGCGCCGACGCGGTCGAGGCGTGCCGAATCGTGTCGGGGATCCCGGCCATGGGCGCCGAGCTCACGAACAAGACCATCGCGGCCGAAGCGGGATTGGTCGAGCGCGCGGTGAGCTTCACCAAGGGCTGCTACACGGGCCAGGAGCTCGTGGCGCGGATCGATTCGAGGGGCTCGAACGTGGCACGCCGGCTCGTCGGCATCGAGGCACCGGCGGGCCCGCCTGATGGTGAGCCGCTCCTGCGTGGCATGACGCTCCACGCCGGCACGGCTCCTGCCGGGGACGGCGCCGCGGACGACAAGGTCGCAGGCTCCGTCACGTCGGCAGCCTGGAGCCCAGAGGTGGGTGCCTGGGTCGCGCTCGGGTATCTGCACCGGAGCGTCGACGCCCCCGGACCCGCCCGGGTTCGGTCGGGCGAAGGCGTCGGTGGTTCGCGGGAGGTGCGGGTCGTGACGCTCCCGATGATCGGCGGCGGCCGGCTCTGACGAAGGCGGTGTCCGCCCTGGCGCGCCCCGCTCGGCGGCTGGCGGCTGTGCTGGTCGGCGCGGGCTACGCGCTGGCTGCAGCGACGACGTCCCCCTTCAGCTGGCAAGCGGATCTGCTGACCGCGATCCCGATCGGCGTCCTCGCCGTGGCGGCGGTCATGCGCTGGCCGGCTCGTCCGCGGGTGCGCGTGGCCGAGCCCGCCGCGCACGCGACACACCCCTATCGAGCATGGGTCGTACTGCTGGCCGTCGTCGCCGCATGGGAGATCGTGCAGTACGCAGCGCCGGGCAGCCGTGCCCTGCACCCAACGTTGAGTTCGATGGCGGACGCAGTGGACCGCTCTGAGCTCCGCAAAGCAGCCGTCTTCTTCGTGTGGATGTGGCTCGGCGTTGCCATCGTGCGCGCGGGTGCCGCCCGGACCCCGGTGAGCGAGACGGACGGAGTCACCGGAGAGACCGCGTGAACGAGCGCATCGCGTGAGCAGCGCGTTCGTGTACGCGGTGTGGGCTGTGCTCGCAGTCGCGCTCTTCGGAGCGGTGCTCTGGTCGCGGGCCTCGGACGTGTCGATTGCCCGTCCCTCCGCCGTGCTGGAGCGGCTGGCGAGCGGTCCCGTGCTGCGGGTCGTGCTCGTCGTGGGGTGGATGTTCGCCGGCTGGCACCTCTTCGCTCGCTGAGCCGGCGTGCCTGGGGGTTGCAGAACGCACCGAGACTGCAACCGAACGTCACCGGACATGACACAACGCGGGCGCAACATCTCCTCCATGGCAGGCAGGGTGGAGGAGCGGACGACGACGACGGGGGCGACCTCGACGGCGCCGGCGCCGGCGCGGGCGCGCAAGCCGTTGCCCGACACCATGCCCTGGCACGTCGTGGGCTGGGTGTTCCGAGACGGCGAGTGTGTCGCCATCGAACGCCAGGGTGACCAGCCCGCGCCGGACGCCGGGGGTGACTGATGGTCAGGGTCACGCACCTCGCCGACGACGGCACCGAGACGGCATCGATCGAGATCGATGACTTCACCATCGAGATCATCTACTCAGGCATCGCTGACCTGCTCCGTGCCGCTGCCGCTGCCGACGGGCCGCCCGCACTGGCCGCCGACGAACTGCCTCGCGGCGCGCGCCAGCGGCGCGAGAAGATCCTGACGCGCATCCGCGGCTGAGCCGGGGAGTGGCCCCGCCGGCCAGGCGGCTGCCTCTTTTTCTGGAGTTGCTCGAGCCCGGCTTCGCCCCGGCTGCGTGGGCCGTCGCCCAAAGGGCGCGCCGCTACGCTGAAGCGTCATGCCCAGCTACCTGGCGGACATCATCGCCTCCCATCGAGCCCGTGCCGCCGGCGACGGTCGTCCGCTTGGCGACCTGGTCGAACGCGCCGCCGGCACCCCGGTGCCGCGGGATTTCGCAGGGGCGCTGCGACAGGAAGGCCTGGCCTGCATCGCCGAGATCAAGCGCCGGTCACCCTCGAAAGGTGACCTGGACCCGGGGCTGCAGCCCGAACGAGTGGCCAAGGAGTACGCCGCCGGCGGCGCCTCCTGCCTCTCGGTCCTGACCGACGAGGACTACTTCGGCGGGTCCGTCGCTGACCTGTCCGCGGCCCGGCAGGCGGCCGGCCTGCCGGTCCTGCGCAAGGACTTCACGGTGCAGGAGGCGGACGTCGCCGACGCGCGGCTCATGGGGGCTGACGCCGTCCTCCTGATCGTCGCCGCGCTCGACGACGACGAGCTCCGGCGTTGCGCGGCGCTCGCCGACGAGCTCGACCTCACGGCTCTCGTCGAGGTGCACGATGAGGAGGAACTGGCGCGAGCTCTCGCCGCCGGCGCGCGCGTCGTCGGCGTGAACCAGCGTGACCTGCGCACCTTCACCGTCGACCACGAGCGCGCGTGCGAACTGGCCGCGCTGATCCCGGGCGACGTCGTCGCCGTCGCCGAGTCCGGGATCCGGGACGGCGATGACGCCCGGCGGCTCGGGGCGGCCGGCTACGACGCGATCTTGGTCGGCGAGACGCTCGTGCGCGCAGGGGACCGCACGGGCCAGTTGCGAGACCTGGTCGGCCATCCTGTCGGAGCGCGATGAGCGAAGACCTGTTCGTCAAGATCTGCGGTGTCACGTCCGAGGCCGATGCCCTGCTGTCGGTGAGTCTCGGCGCGTCTGCGGTCGGGTTCATCTTCGCCCCCTCGCCGCGCCAGGTGTCGGTGCAACTCGCGGGCGACATCGCCAAGCGCCTGCCCGAGCACGTTGTCACGGTGGGCGTCTTTCGGAACGAGGCGCCACAGCGGGTCGTCGAAGCTGTCCGCGTGGCCGGCCTCGGGGCCGCGCAGCTGCACGGGCACGAGACGGCGGAGGAGACCCAGTGGGTGCGCGCGCGCGTCCCGACGGTGATCAAGGTGTTCCAAGCCGGGGAGCGCAGCATCGGCCGCTTCGAGGAGTTCGGTGCCGACTACCTGATGGTCGACGGAGAGAACCCCGGCTCGGGCAACGTCTTCGACTGGCGGCTGGCCGAGGGCGTGGCAGACCACCACCGCCTGATCGTGTCGGGCGGCCTGGGGCCGGAGAACGTCGCGCAGGCGGTGGCCCACCTCCGCCCGGCCGGCGTCGACGTCTGCAGCGGCGTGGAGGCCGCGCCCGGACGCAAGGACCCCTTGAAGGTGCGCGACTTCATCGCGCGTGCGCGCCAAGCCGAGGCGGCGAGCGAGGCGCGGGACCCCCTCGAGCACGCCGCGGCGGATGAGCCCTACGACTGGAGGGACGGGTGAGCGACGACGAGAGCATGATGGCCAAACCCGGTGCCGACGGCCGCTTCGGGGACTACGGAGGCCGTTTCGTCCCCGAGTCGCTCATGCCGGCGTGCATCGAGCTCGAGAAGGAGTTCGACGACGCCTGGGGCGACCCCGCCTTCCGGACACAGCTCGAGGACCTCTTGCGCGACTACGGCGGGCGGCCGACGCCGGTAACCGAGTGCGCGCGCTTGTCGGAGCGTCTCGGTGTCCGGGTGCTCCTCAAGCGCGAGGACCTGGCCCACACCGGCTCACACAAGCTCAACAACGTGGTCGGGCAGGCACTGCTGACGACCCGCATGGGCAAGCGCCGGATGATCGCGGAGACCGGTGCCGGACAGCACGGCGTTGCGTCCGCGACGGCGGCAGCGCTGTTCGGGCTCGAGTGCACGGTGTTCATGGGCGAGGTCGACACCAAGCGACAGGAGCTCAACGTGTTCCGCATGGAACTCCTGGGTGCAGAGGTCCGCCCCGTCACGTCCGGCAGCCGGACGCTCAAGGACGCGGTGAACGAGGCGATGCGCGAGTGGGTGGCCACGGTCGAGACGACGCACTACTGCCTCGGCTCGGTCATGGGCCCGCACCCGTTCCCCTACATGGTGCGCCAGTTCCAGTCGGTCGTCGGCAAGGAGGCGCACGCGCAGAGTCGGACCCTCCTCGGCGGCCGTGTGCCCGACGTCGTCGTGGCGTGCATCGGAGGCGGGTCCAACGCGGCGGGGACGTTCGCCGGGTTCGTCGACACCGAGGCTCGGCTCGTCGGCGTGGAGGCAGCGGGCGGCGCCGCGGTGACCAACGGCATCCCGGGCGTCCTCCACGGCATGTACTCGCGGCTGCTCCAAGACGAGGTGGGGCAGATCGAAGAGGCGGAGTCGATCTCGGCCGGTCTCGACTACCCCGGCCTGGGCCCCGAACACGCGCATCTGGCGTCGATCGGGCGGGCCGAATACTCCACAGCGAACGACGACGAGGTCCTCGAGGCCTTCCGTCTGCTGAGCCACACCGAAGGCATCATCCCGGCGCTCGAGTCGGCGCACGCCATCGCCTGGGTGGCGCGGAGCGCGGGCACCGACGCGTTGCCGGCAGGGTCCACCGTGTTGGTGACGTTGTCGGGCCGCGGTGACAAGGACGTGGCGCAGGTACGCGAGATCTTCGGCCGGACGAGGGGCGATGCCTGATCTCGAGAAGGAATTGCGCGCGCGGCGCGAGCGCGGGCGCAAACTCCTCATCCCGTACCTCATGGGTGGCATGACCGAGGACTGGGGGCAGTCGTTGGCCGCGGTGATCGCGGCAGGCGCAGACGCGGTGGAGGTCGGGATCCCGTTCTCCGACCCGATGATGGATGGCCCGGTGATCCAGGAGGCGGCGCTGCGGGCCCTGACCCGTGGGACGACGCCCGAGCAGGTGCTCGACGGGATCGCCCGCGCCGAAGCGCCCGTGCCCGTCGCAGTCATGACGTACTACAACATCGTGTTCAGGGCCGGGCACAAGCGGATGGCGCGGTCGCTCGCCGCGGCCGGCGTCCAAGGGGCCATCGTGCCCGATCTCTCGGTGGAGGAGCTTGCGCCCTGGGCTGCCGAGGCCGACGCGGCGGGGATCGACACCGTCCTGCTGGTGGCGCCGTCGAGCCCCCCCGCACGCGTCGAGCGGATCTGTGCCAGGGCGCGCGGGTTCGTCTACGCCGTGGCCCGCATGGGCGTCACCGGCGAACGCGCTGATCTCGGTTCCGACGCTGCCAAGGTGGTCGAGCGGGTGCGTCAGTACACGGACATGCCCGTCTGCGTGGGTGTCGGCGTCTCCACGCCAGAGCAAGCCGCCGAGGTGTGCGAGGTCGCCGACGGTGTGGTGGTCGGATCAGCCCTGGTGCGCAGGTTGCTCGAGGATGGTGGTCCCGATGCCGCGTCGGCCTTCGTGAGCTCGCTGCGCGAGGCGATCGACTAACGCCTACGGCCGACACCGCGGCCGAGGTCGGCCGCGACGGCGTTGGCGATGGACTGCTGTCCCTCGAGGTTGGGATGGGCGGCGCGCCAGACGTAGTCCTGCAGGTCGCTCTCTGCCGCCGCTTTCGACGCATCGAGCGACGAGCACGACACAGGAGCGTGCAGGTCTGCGGTGCCGTTGCATGCCTTGGCGGCGAGGATCTTCCCCGCGTCGTCGGCCAATGTCGTGGCGGGCAACGGCTCGCCGGAGAAGACCCATGGCGCTGCGGTGCACATGCCATGGCCGGCCATGACGCCGGCCATGTCGAGGAGACGCACGTTGGTCACGTGGTGCGTCCGTGCGTCGGCGACGGCCCCTGTGATCGCGCTGTTCAGATCCGTGAGCACGACTTGGGCCGCCGCGAACGTGCTGGCGGCGTTGGGCTCGAGCCCGGCGCACACGAGGTTGGTATCGAGCCCCGACTGCGCGGTTCCTGCGGCGATCTGACCCGGCTCGGGGACAGGCTGGTAGTACGTGAGCACTTCGATCGTGCCGGCATGGGGCGCGATCTCTTCGATCGCGTGGGCCAGGCTGGAGCGGACGCGGGAGAGCTCGGTGGTCAGCTGCGGCGTCGCCTTCCCGTCGGCGAGGCAGGACGAACCGAGACCGACGCTGATGCCGGCGACGCGCGCCAGCTCGTACTCGAGGCAGGAACTGAAGTGGATGTCGTCCGCGCCGTCCTGGAGGAAGACGAGGCGGGCCGGACGTTGCGCGAGCGCCGCGGCCGCGATCTCGTCGGGGAGGTTGCGCGCTTGCTGCGGCGGCACCGGGCATTGCCCGTCACGCGCCGTGTTGTCGGCGGGATCCGCCACGGCGCCGCTGATGGCCAGCTGGTCACCGACCAGGTGGCAGTTGGTCGGGCGAACCGTCATGGTGAGGCGCAGGTCTCGCGTCACCAGGCTCGGATAGGCCTGCAGGGCCGGGCCCTGGGAGATCGCCCGCGGCGGCAACCCGATCTGTGGAGTGGGGTAGGGGTTCGACAGGCCGTGCCCGTAGGGCACGGAGTCGCCGAGGGCGACGACACGGGTCGAGGCTGCCGGCGAGGGCGGCGGGGGTGTCGTGCTGCGGGTCGCAAGCACGATGCCTGCGGCCACGAGGACGACGACCAGCGCGCCCACCGCGACCCAGACGAGGACGTTCCGGCGGTTGCCGGAAGACGCGAGCGGGCGTGACATCCCTCTACCTCACGACGTCCGTGTTCCGACCGGCAGTCGGCGAGCGCTCGTGGTCCTCGACGCCCGTCCTCAGGACGGGGGCAGGAGGACGAGGCAGCCGTTGTGGCCGCCGAACCCGAAGGAGTTGGAGAGGACGGCACCCGGTTCCCATGGCCTCGGTGCGCCGTGCACGACGTCAATCGTGATCTCGGGGTCGGGCTCCTCGTAGCCGGCAGTCGGCGGGATCGTTGCGCGGTCGATGGTCAGCACGGAGGCGACCGCCTCGATGGCGCCCGCTGCGCCCAGCCCGTGGCCGGTCACACCCTTGGTGGAGGTGACCAACGGTCCGGGTTCCCCGAAGACCTTGGTGATTGCCCGCGCTTCAGCCAGATCGTTGAGTGGTGTCGAGGTGCCGTGGGCGTTGATGTGCGCCACGTCCGAGGGGCCAAGTCCTGCGTCGGCCAAGGCCAGCTCCATGCACGCCACCGCGCCGGCGCCGTCGGGTGCGGGCGCGGTGATGTGGTGGGCATCGGCGGTGCTCGCGGCGCCGGCGACCTCGGCCAGGATGGTTGCGCCGCGTGCGACCGCCCGGTCCCAATCCTCGAGCACGAGGGCGGCCGCGCCCTCGGTCATCACGAAGCCGTCGCGCCGGATGTCGAAGGGCCGCGAGTTGCCCGACGAGGACAACGCGGTCATGTTGGAGAACGCGGCGACCGCCACCGGGTGCATGCTGGCCTCCGAGCCACCGCCGACCACGACGTCGCAACGGCCGGATGCGATCAGACGGGCGGCTCCCGCGACGGCATGGGTGCCGGCCGCACAGGCTGTGCAGATCACCTCCGACGGTCCGCGCCAGCCGAGTCGCATCGAGATCCCTGCCGCGCCCGCGTTCGCCATCATCATGGGGACGAGACGTGGCGACACCCGATCTGGACCCTTGGCGTTGTAGACGCCCACCTGATCGGCCAGTGTCTCGAACCCGCCGACCCCCGTGGCGAAGATCACGCCGGCCTTGGCGGGATCGACCGCGAGGTCGCCCGCGGCCTGGACGGCCATGTCGGCCGACACCATGGACAGCTGGGCGAACCGGTCCAGCTGCCGGACCTCCTTGGGCCCGAACCAGTCCGCTGGTTCGTAGCCGCGGACCATGCCGCCGACAACCGATGGATTGAGGAGCCCGTCCCACAAGGCTTCGACGCCGACCCCACAGCACGTGACCGCCCCCAAGCCGGTGACGGCGACGCGCCGTCCCCGGATCGGTCCGTCGGCACCGATCCCGATCTGCATCAGAGCTTGGAGGAGATCAGGTCGAAGGCCTGCCCCACGGTGGTGATGTCCTCGAGCTCGGTCTCCTCGACCGTGATGTCGAAGGCTTCCTCGAGCGCCATCACCAGTTCGACGAGGTCGAGGCTGTCGGCGTCGAGGTCGTCGGCGAACTTGGCCTCCTTGGTGATCTTGTCGGCCGGTACCTGCAGTACCTCCACGGCGCACTCGCGAAACTTGTCGAACGCTGCGTCGCTGTCCACTCGCTACTCCTTTGTCCTTTGTTCCTCTTGCACGCTACAGCCCCATCCCGAGCCCACCGTCGACCGGGATGACGGCACCGCTGATGTACCGGGCGTCCTCCGAGGCCAGGAAGCCCACCACGCCTGCGACGTCCTCGACGGTCCCGGCGTGCCCGAGCGGGACTTGACTCGTCATGAGAGCGACCCGCTCGTCCCCGAGTGCCGCCGTCATGTCGGTCTCGATCAGCCCGGGCGCCACCACGTTCACGGTGATCTGCCGGCTGCCGACCTCGCGTGCGATGGCACGGGCCATGCCCACCAATCCTGCCTTCGAGGCTGCATAGTTCGCTTGGCCCGGCAAGCCCACGAACGCACCGACCGACGAGACGAAGACGATGCGGCCCGTGTGGAGCCGGAGCATCTTCGCCACCGCTCGCTTCGCGACGCGGAACGCCCCGGTGAGGTTGGCGTCGATCACGTCGAGGAATGCTTGCTCGCTCATGCGTAACAGCAACGAGTCGATCGTGACCCCGGCGTTGGCGACCAGGACCTCGACTGGACCCCAGTGGGACTCGATCGTCGAGAACGCCGCGTCGACCTCTTCCGCGTTGCGGACGTCGCACCGCACCGGGAGAAAGCGTTGCGGGTCCGCTCCCGCTGGAGCGTTCGGAGGGTCGTCGGAGCGGAACGTCGTGGCGACCTGGTCGCCGTGGGCGAGAAACCACTGCACGCAGGCCGCGCCGATCCCTCGGGTGCCGCCCGTCACGAGCACGACAGCCATCAGCGCGTGTCGGGAACGCGGAGCCAGGCCAGCGGCTGACCCTCTTGGACCCGCTCGCCGTCGGCGGCGAGCCAGCGGATCACTTGGCCGGCAAACGGCGTCCGAACCTCGGACACGCCGACGCGCCCGACCAGATCGCCGACGTCGACCGCAGACGACTGCTCGGGGTCGTCGCCCGTGCCGGGGAGGAGGCCGGTACCGGGAGCATGGAGGGAGGCTTCGGGACTGAAGATCCCGCTCGAGGGGCTGACCACGACACGCTCGGACATGTAGAGGTGTTCGCCCTGGTGCAAGGCCGGCTCCGCCCGCCAGGTCCCGGCGTTGCCGATCTGGTCCATCAGCGTGTCGAGGTCCTCGGGCTTGGAAACCGCCAGCGACTGGATCTCGGGCAGGCTCCGCTTGGCCAGGCCGCTCAAGACGCCACCCGGTCCCAGCTCCACGAGCGACGTCAGGCCGAGCCCCGCGAATGTCTCGAGCGTCTGTCGCCAACGGACCGGGCTGCACAACTGCGCTGAGAGGAGGCCCGGCCATTCCGCGGGGTCGTCGTGGACGTGTGCGTCGACGTTGGCCACCACTCGTACTTCTGGCGTCAAGAAGGTCACCTCGGCGAGTGCCTTGCGCAGGTCAGCGCGAGCGCCTTGCATCAGCGGCGTGTGGAAGGCACCCGACACCTGAATCGGCATGACACGCTTCGCGCCGAGACCCTTGGCGAGCTCTCCGGCCAAGGCGACAGCCTCCGCAGTGCCCGCGATCACCACTTGACCCGGCGCGTTGTAGTTCGCGACCCAGACGTCGCCTTCGGCGCGCATGCAGGCGGCCTCCGCGTCGTCGTCGGCGATGCCGAGCAGTGCGGCCATGGTTCCCGGAGCTTCTTCGCCGGCACGCGCCATCGCCTCCCCGCGGGCGACGACGAGCCGGATCCCGTCCTCGAATCCGAGCGCGCCGCTCGCCATCAGCGCGGTGTATTCACCGAGGCTGTGCCCGGCACTGGCCGCAGGGGTGAGTCCGATTCGTTCGACCGCGTCGAGCACCACGAGGCTCAGCACGGTCGTGGCCAGCTGCGCGTTCTCGGTCTGCGTCAGCTCCTCGATCGGCGCCCGCAGCAGCAGGTGCGCCAGGTCACGATCGGCGGCGGCAGACGCCTCCTCCACGACTTCCCACGAGGGGTGGTGGACCCATGGCTCACCCATTCCGGCACGCTGCGATCCCTGTCCGGGAAAGGTGAAGACCAACACGTGTCCGAACGGCTCCAATCGTCGGGGGCGGGGCGCTCACAGTGTGGCATGTCGCGCTCCGCGCAGCCCACGATGGTCAGGGCGTCGCACCCCAGGTGCGATCCGGGCCCCCGAGACCGGACATCGGGGCAGGTACCTGCTGGTTACCGGGTGGAAACCAGGTGTGACATGCGGTGCGAAGGCACCGGTGCCGGAGCGCTCGAGACGGGCGAACGACGCCCCGGCCGGCGCACCGAGGCGGCCGCGACGCGTTGGTTTGAGAGGCGCAACGACACACGTCGCCACGGGTTGCAGCGAGGGGGGCAGCTGGCCTCGCGGGCCGGATCCCGGGGCGCCGAAGAACGGCGCATCGTGCTGACCAGTTTCGATGAGAGATCAGGGCCGATCCGGGAATGGAATTGAGGAATTGGGACCCTGTTGTGGCGGTGCAGACCGTTCTTAGGAAGGGGCGTAGGCGCAGGCGGAAGGGCACGAAACACCTTTGGACCAGAGCGTGGAAGCCCGTTGCGCTGTCGCAGGGGCTGAGGGTGCCACTGCCGGCAAAGCACCAGTCCGTAGAGTGAATAGACCCACTTTCTGATGGCGATAAAGCACATGGATCGACTCGACGCGCACCGCATCCGCTCGTGGCTCGGCGTACTCGCCGTGACCGCTGTTTGCACCGGCACTGTCCTCGTGCCCGGCGCGGCTGCGTCCGCCGTGTCCAAGGGCCCTGCGTCCACCTCAACCACCGTGTCAGCCGGGAAGTCGCCGTCGACGACCCAGCCCCCGAGCACCGCCTCGACCGATGCGCTCGGCGTGTACGCCGGCGCAGGGAACCTTGCCGGCGTCAAGGCGTTCGCAGCTGGGTCGAAGCAGCCCGTGACGTACGCGATGGACTTCTTCAACGGTGCAACCTGGACGACCATCGACCACCCCCAGGGCATCCTGGCGGCCTGGTTCGAGAAGGGGTACTCCATGGTGTGGGGCGTCCCCATGCTGCCCAACAAGGGCGGCGCCTCACTTGCCGCGGGCGCAACGGGAGCGTACGACCAGCACTTCGTGACGCTCGCCCGTGCCATGGTGGCGGCTGGTCAAGGGAGCTCCATCATCAGGATGGGATGGGAGTTCAACGGGATCTGGTTCCCGTGGGGCGCCAAGGGCCACGCCTCGCAGTTCGTCGCATACTGGCGGCACATCGTGACTGCGATGCGATCGGTGCCCGGGGCGCACTTCACGTTCGAATGGAACCCGAGCCGCGGCGACCTCGGAGTGGGCAACCTCGCCGCGTTCTATCCCGGCAACAAGTATGTGGACTACATCGGACTCGATGTGTTCGACGTCGAATGGCAGAGCTACCCCGGAGCCAAGGCTGAGTTCGCCAACATCCAGACGGGTCCGTACGGCCTCAATTGGCTTGCGGCGTTTTCCAAGCAGCACAACAAACCGATGGTGTTTCCCGAATGGGGCCTCGGTTGGGGCCAGTCGCACAACGGAGCTGCGCTGACCGGATCAGGCGCGGTCGGGGGAGGGGACAACCGAGTCTTCATCACCGACATGACACACTGGTTCGCCACCCACCGTGTCTTCGAGGCCACCTATTGGGACTTCGGTTCGAGCAGCGTGGCGGGCTCGAAGAACCAGTCGGTTCGCCTGGCGTTTGCTCGCAACGCCGCACCGCAAGCGCGCCTCGCGCATCAATAATCCGGCGCGGCCACCTCGGTTGCATCTGCGGGCCGGTGCTGGCCACGATGCCTCGGCAGGCGCCGCCCAAGATCAACGCAATCACTGAGCCTGCACAACTCTCCATTCACAACGAAGGAACACGCCACCGCCGTGTCCTTCGCGAAGCTGAAGGTGAGCGCCGTGCATTGTCCGATCGTTGACGCTCGAACGGGCAAACGTTTGATTCAGCCTCTCCCTGATCCGTTCAAGTTCCGGATTTCACGCTCCGACCTAAGGCGCAGACGTTCGTTGAGCGTGGCCGGGGGGGAACGTGCAAGACGCTGTGAGTCGCGAGGGCAACAACAAGACTGCCGTCGGAGAACCGGAGCGTCGGCGATACCGGAAGGCAATCCGGGCGGCTCACGCCATCGCACTCGGTCTCAGCATCCTCGCGGCGGGACTGACCTTCGGGTTGGAGACCAGCGCCCCGGCCGGTGCCTCGCCGCCCCAACCTGCCGCGTGGTACGGCGCGGGCAACTTCTTCGCGTCCGATGCCAACGGCGGCTACTGGATGAGCAACTCGAGCGGTGGCGTCGCAGCTCTCGACGGCGCCGCCGCCTATGGCTCGCTCACCGGCACGAAGCTGAACAGGCCGATCGTCGGGATGGCCGGAACGCCTGACGGCGCCGGGTACTGGCTCGTCGCCTCCGACGGCGGCATCTTCAGCTTCGGCGATGCGCACTTCTACGGGTCGACGGGTTCGATCCGCCTCAACCAGGCGATCGTGGGGATGGCAGGGACGCCGGACGGCCGTGGCTACTGGCTGGTGGCCTCCGACGGCGGCATCTTCAGCTTCGGCGATGCGCGTTTCTACGGGTCGACCGGTTCGATTCGCTTGAATCGGGCAATCGTCGGCATGGAACCGACGCCGGACGGCCGGGGCTACTGGATGGTGGCCTCCGACGGCGGCATCTTCAGCTTCGGCGACGCGCGTTTCTACGGGTCGACCGGCTCCCTCAAGCTCGACAGCCCGATCGTCGCGATGACATCGTCCCCTGACGGGTTGGGCTACTGGCTGGTGGCCAGCGACGGCGGCGTGTTCAGCTACGGCGACTCGGCCTTCTACGGGTCCCTCGGCGGCACCGGCGCCTCGGTATCCGGCATGGAAGTCAACGCGGCGCAGTCCGGCTATCAGCTGATCGAGACCGACCAGGCGTACCAGTGGTTCGCTCCGGCCGCCGCTGCGGCGCAGGGGGCCAACCAAACGACCACGACGTCGACGACAGCGGCCGCGGCTCCTCCTCGCAGCACGACCACCACGACCGCACCAACGACGACCACCACGACGACACCCCAAGGCAGCAGCGGGTCGTCGTCGTCACCGGGGGGCGCGGCGCTGGGCGTGTACGCCGGCGGGGGAGATCCCTCGGCGGTGTCCGACTTCACGTCCAGCGTCGGCTCCCAACCCAAGTACGCCATGGACTTCCTCGACGGCACGAGCTGGTCGACCATCACGCAAGCGGGCTGGCCCTACACGGCATGGGCAGGCAAGGGCTTCAAGATGATCTGGGGCGTCGACATGCTGCCGAACAGCTACTCGCCCAACTCCAACCCGAGCGCGGCCGGGGGGAGCTGCTACGGGCTGACGCAGGAGGCAGCCGGCGACTTCAACTCCGACTTCGTGACGGTGGCCAAGAACATGGTCTCGGCCGGCTTCGGCGGCTCGATCGTCCGTCTCGGCTGGGAGTTCAACGGTGGCTGGTTCCCGTGGTCGGCCAACGGCTGTGCCGCAGCCTTCGTCGGCGCCTTCCAGCAAGTCGTCACGGCCATGCGCTCGGTTCCCGGACAGAGCTTCACGTTCGAGTGGAACCCGACCCGGGGCGACCAGGGCGTCGGCAACCTGGCCAACTACTACCCGGGCAACACCTACGTCGACTACGTCGGGCTCGACGTGTACGACGTCGAGTGGGCCTCGTACCCGGGCATGCCGGCCGAGTTCTCCTACATGGAGACGCAGACCTACGGGCTCAATTGGCTGGCCAGCTTCGCGGCACAGAACAACAAACCGATGGTCTTCCCTGAATGGGGCCTTGGCTGGGGGACGTGCTCGTCCGACGGCCAGGCGGTGAGCGCCGCGAACAACCAGGTCTGCGGTGGGGACGACGCCCAGTTCATCAACCTGTCCGCGCAGTGGTTCGCCACCCACAACGTCGCCGAGGCCACCTTCTGGGACGACGGCTCGAGCAGCATCGACCAGAGCGCCAACCCGAACACCGCGGCGGCGCTGCGGGCCGACTTCGGCTGAGGCCACCGGCGGGCTGAGGCCGTGCACGCACGGCCCCGCGGAGCACAGGCCCGCCGCGCCGGTTGGCACCGAGGCACGAGCGACTTCGTTCCTGAGCGTTCACGCCTCGACTAACCCCAGGATCGTCGCCAGCGGTCCGTCGCGCGCAGCGAAACGTCACAAGTTCCCCCCACCGTGCAACGCGATGGGTCGAATCCCCGTTGTGACGCGGGTCTCAGGGTTTCATTGACAGTTTCTTGTTGCGATCACGTTCACCGAAGGTGCAACTTTCCAGCCGCTTCGCAGCCGGCCGCTTTCGTCGGATGTGACTCGCATTCTTGGGGGCTTCCATCATGTCCACGCCGGCCCACGCCCGCCGTTCTCGCCGCCCTCGTCTCGGCCGCCGACCACGTTTCAGGGCTTTCGCTCTCGCAACTCTTCTCGGCGTCGTCGCCTTGGTTGCATCGCAGCTTGCGCTGAGCGGCGCGGCCACCACCCGCCACCGTTCGGAACGCTGGGAGCTCCGCGAGGCCGCGATCGCGCTCGCCACCGAGATCAGGCACCCCACCACCTTGACGGACCCGCCACCTCCCGCATCGCCGACTCCGGGGAGCTCGACGCCGACCGGGACCGGTAGCGGGACGACCACGACAACGGATCCGCCGCCGCCGTCGCCGAGTACCACGTCGACGTCGACCACCACCACGACGCCACCGACCACCAGCGCCGCATCGTCGGCAGCCAGCGGGGCGATTCTCGGGGTGTACGGCGGCGGGGGAGACCCCCCGTCCGATTCAGCCTTCACGTCGAGCGTCGGCTCCCAACCCAAGTACGCCATGGATTTCCTCGACGGCACCAGCTGGTCGACCATCACGCAAGCGGGCTGGCCCTACAGCGCGTGGGCGGGGAAGGGCTACAAGATGATCTGGGGCGTCGACATGCTGCCGAACAGCTACTCGCCCAACTCCAACCCGAGCGCCTCAGGAGGCAGCTGCTACGGGCTGACGCAGGAGGCAGCCGGCGACTTCAACTCCGACTTCGTCACGGTGGCCCAGAACATGGTCTCGGCCGGCTTCGGCGGCTCCATCGTCCGCCTCGGTTGGGAGTTCAATCTCGGGCAGTTCCCCTGGGCGGCCAACGGCTGCGCCTCGGCCTTCGTCGGCGCCTTTCAACAAGTCGTCACGGCCATGCGCTCGGTGTCGGGCCAGAGCTTCACGTTCGAATGGAACCCGACCCGCGGGGACCAGGGCGTCGGCAACCTCGCTGACTACTACCCGGGCAACTCCTACGTCGACTACGTCGGGCTGGACGTCTACGACGTCGAGTGGCAGAGCTACCCGGGTATGCCGACCGAGTTCTCGGACATGGAGACGCAGACGTACGGACTCAACTGGCTGGCGTCCTTCGCGGCGACGAACGGGAAGGCAATGGTGTTCCCCGAGTGGGGCCTCGGTTGGGGGACGTGCTCGTCGGACGGCCAGGCCGTCACCGGGTCGGCACAAGTGTGCGGGGGCGACGACGCGCAGTTCATCAACCTGTCCGCACAGTGGTTCGCCACCCACAACGTTGCGGAGGCCACCTTCTGGGACGACGGCTCGAGCAGCGTCGAGGGGGGGTCGAACCCCAACGCGGCCGCCGCGCTCCGCGCCGACTTCGGCTGAGCGCACAGCCACAAGGGGGAGGGCGGGAGCCGTGGCCGCGGGCTTGGCAAAACACGACCACGACCCCCGTTCCGGGCGGCACCACTTCTGCGCACCCGGTGGCGCGAGGGGGGTCGTGGGCCGCAACGATCACGAGTGACGGCATGCGTCACGATGCGGGGTTCTGACTGCGATCAGAGCGTACGAACGCGCTGTCCCACCGCTGTCCCGCGCCACACGAGCAACGCAACAGGCGAATCGCGTGAGAGCGGCGCGTCAGCCGGCGTTACGACTGAGCACCGCCCAGCGGTACGGCTTCGTCCAACGCTCACGAGCCGTCGTCGCGGTTGACAGCACTTTGTTCTTCTTCGTCGTCAGCGAGTCGGAGCTCGTCGTGTCGACCAATGCGGGTTCGCCGTGGGTGAAGCGGTTTCCGACGGTGCCACAGAGCGCGAAGAGACACCACAGCACTTGCGGCAGACCGCCGTTGCTGACGAAGGGCCATGTGATGCCCAGGAGCAACAGACTGACGATGCACACCGCGAGAGAACGGCCCACAGCTTGTTCGACGGGATCACGCGCCCGCGACGCCCTCCTGGCTTGGTCGAACGCGCCCCACAAGAGACAGAGGTACATGATGAGCAGCGGATAGCCGCCGTCGATCAGCAGCGCGATGTACTGCGACTCCGGGTAGGGCCACGAAATGGTCTTGGGGAGCACGAGCCCGTAACCCTCGAGCGGCCGCTGCGCCACCGCCGGCAGGTACTGCTGCGTCCACACGTCGGTGCGGAACGACACCGTCTGCGGTTCCAGCGTGCTCTTGCTCGAACCGGCGACGTTCCCGAACTGGGTTGTGAGCCGGTTGCCGAGAACGGGTCCGACCACGATGACCGCGAGCGCTGCCGCCACGGCGAACCAGACCATCATCTTGCCGAGGCGGCCGTATTGCACGGCCAGGACGAAGACACCGCCGATCAGGCAGATGATCACGGAGAGCTCAGCTGTCAGCAGGATCCCGATGAGCATCAGGGCGCCGAGCGCGATCGAGGTGCGCGGCCAGCGCTTGAGCTGTCCGCCCAGGCCCAAGGCGATGAGCGCCATGAGGATCGGCAGGAAATAGCCGGCGAGCGCAGCCCAGTTTCCGAACGGCCCAGTGGCCCGGATGATGCCGGACATGCCGATGGGGCTGGTGTTCCCGGTGATGTCGGCCAGCGACGTCCGCAGGCCGCCGACTCCCGCTTCCTGCATGATCGCGACGAGCGCGACCGGCACGGTGACGACGATCAGCACGACGAGACCCAGCCGCCGTTGACGCGGCGTGCGCAGGGTGAGACGCACCGTCCGGTAGAGAAGGAAGAACTGGAGCTGGCCGATGACGCTGCCCCACGTCGAGAGGCTGAGCGTCTGGCCCAGTGAGATCGCGTCGTAGGCCGCCAGGAGGGCCCACAAGAGCCCGTATGCGAGCAGCAGCCATTCGAGGAGCCCCCACTTGACCGCGGCGACCCGGCGCGTCCCGAGGATGACCGTCAGCCCGATGATGCCGATGAGTGCCTCGGACAGGCGCACGTTCGGGGTGATCAAGCCGGGTTCGAGCCCCGACAAGGGCGGCACTGCTGCGATCAGGACGAGGCCCCCGACGACCGGCCGGGCCAGCACGGCGCAGACCAGCCCGAGGCAGAGGACGAAGCCGATCCCGTACTTGATGTTGTGGACGCCGAGGACCGCTGCAACCAACGACAGCAGGACCGCGCTGACCAACAGGGCAGCGTTCGTCGCCCGTGGGCTCCGCCAGGCCCGGTGGCTCAGGCCTGAGCAGCGGACCTGAGGGGGAAGACTGATCGATGTGAGCGAGTAGCCCGTCTCAGTCGTAGAGGTCATCACGGTCGAGGAGTGCGATCCAAGCGGGCGTGCGACCCGTCAGGCGGAGCCGCTCGAGTGCGTCACCGATCGCCTGCATGTGCTCGCCCGACCTCACGACGAGCACGAGCTCGGAGTTCGAGTCGAGCCGGTGCGCCATGCCTGCCTCCAGCGCCCGGCTGACAGAGATGGTCGTGTCGGGGTGGTCCGGAGCGAGCGTGCGCTCGATGGAGTAGGAGGCCGGCACGTCCCACCAGCGCAGGGGTGCCAGCGTCATCGTGTGCTTGGCACCCTTGGCGCTGAGCACCGCGTGCCCGAATTCTGGCACTGAGAGCTCGCTCGGCACCGTGGCGACCGGGAGGCCGAAGACCTCGCCGATCTCGTTGGAACGGTCGGCCCGCGGATCGAGCCGCTCGGCGATGAGGGCGATGATCAACCCGACCAGCAATCCGAGGAAGAGTCCGATCGGCAGGCCGTAGCGGGCGAGCACGCCGCTCTCGGAGGCCGAGGTGGCCAGCTGCACCACTTCCACGGTGTTGAGCGGGACGATGCTGCTGTGGATCTTGTGGTTGACGATCGCGTCCGCGATGGCGTTGACGCCGCGCACCGCTTCGGTGCTCGACGGTGCGGTGTATCGGAGCACGAGCACCGACGTCCCGGTCTGGACCGACACATTGAGGTGCCGAGTCAGGCCGTCGACGGTGAGGCCGAGCTCATGTGCCGCGGGCGCCAGGATGGTGTCGTCCTGTTGGACGATGGCTGCGTAGCTGATCGCCAGTGCCTGGGCTTCGTTGGCGCTGCCAGGCTGTGACGCCGTTGCGCCTGCCGGCACGGCCAGGGTCGCCTCGGCAGAGTAGGAGGGCGTCGAGACCATGCCGTAGGAGAGACCGCCGAGGGCGCCGGCGAGTGCGGCGGCCACGAGCAACCAGGCTCGCCGGCGCAGCCATGCCGGGATGAAGCGTCCGAGCCGGCCGGTCGTGCGGCGCCGCCAGGCCCTGGCCTGCTTCCGGAGCGGTGAGTGGGGCCGGCCGCCGTCCCCGTCGATGGAGAGATCGTGGAGCGACCCATCCTCGAGCAGCGTCGACGGGTCGTCGTCATCGAAGAGGAGCTCGATGGGCTCGTCGGAGGACTGATGGGATGTGGTCGTGCTCATTGGGCACCTCGAGACCGTCGAGAGCTCAGACAGCTTGACAGTTCACCCCAGCGGGCCGCCTGCCGCCGTCCAGCCACGGGCTGGTCCAGGGAGCTCGAAATCTTCGTGTGATGGGGCACCGGTGCAGGCTACGACGCTCTGGTCTCACCGCAGTGTGAGCACTGTCTCACCACGGACACCCTAATTGAGCTGCGAAAAGACAATAAATGAGCAACCCGGCCGGATCGGGCGAGACGGGGCGTCCGCGCGGCCCCATTTGGGGCTGAATCGCCGTGAGACAGCGGTCGGACGTTGCCTTTGTACCGTGCTCCCGATGCTCGTTTCATATGTCGTTCGCCTCCACACCGACCGGGTCGGGGATGAGGACTTCACTGGCCAAATTGAGGCAGTGGCGTCCGGCCGCAAGTGCGGCATCACCTCGCTGCGCGACCTCATGGAGTTCGTGCAGACCACCATCGAAACCGAGACCTCGGTCATCCGCGAGGCCCGCGCTGAATGCACACGGGGGGATCTGGCATGACGTGGGCGCTCACACAAGCACACCGTCCGACCGGGAGACCCGAGCGGCCGAAGCGCCGGACGTGGATGCTCTGGTTCGACACCTTCTTGTCACTGGCCGTGATCACTGCCGTCGTCGCGCTGCTGACGAATCTCGGCCTTCCTGGCGGATCTGCGCAACCCTCCATCACCGTCCTGGTCCTCTGGCTCGCCCTGACGCTGGCCCTTTGGGTCTCCGACGTCTACAGCCGGGCACACCGCAATACGGCCCAGACGGTCCTGCGGATTTGGAAGGTGACCATCATCGTCGGCTCGGCCATCCTGGTCGTTGAGGCCCTGGCGGGGTCATGGCTCCGCTACAAGGTTCCGCCCATCAGTGTCGTGGTGGCGCTGACCATGTGCGCCGCGGCGATGTCGGCGTACCGGGTGGCGATCGCCTTGCGCCGGCGCGACCCCGGCACTGCGGGCGGCACCCGCGTGATCGTGGTCGGCTGCGGCACGGTGGCCAAGGACGTGGTGAGCCGCCTGGAGCGGATCGCCGGCGTCGAGGTCATGGGTCTGGTCGACGACGGCCCGTGTGACTCGGGCGTCATCGGGTCGACCCGTCAACTCCCCGAACTGTGCCGCTCCTTGAAGGTGCAGCGGGTCATCGTGGCCTTCACCAACACGGGCGTGGAGCAGCTGCTGCCGAGCCTGCGAGCCCTGCCCAACAACGTGGCCGTCGACGTCGTGCCGCGCTACTTCGAGCTCGTCGGGTGGGGTGCTCGTCTCGAGGACTTCGCCGGGATGTCCCTGGTGACCTTGAGCCAGGGTTGCGACCCGGTCAGCCGCGACCGGATCAAGCGCACTTTCGACGTCGTCGTGGCCTCGGTCGCCCTCTTGATCGCGTCACCCATCCTGCTGACCGCCGCAGCGTTGGTCCTCGTCACGAGCGGGCGGCCGGTGCTGTTCCGCCAAGACAGGCTGGGACGCGGACGCACGCCGTTCCGCATCATGAAGCTGCGTACCCTCAAGGTCGCCGACACCACCGAAGCGGCGACGGACACGACGGGCGAGGCGCCCAAGCTGCACTCGGACATGGTGGCGGGCCGGACCACGCCGATCGGCCAGTTCCTGCGCCGGACCGGCATCGACGAGTTGCCTCAGTTGCTCAACGTCCTCGCCGGCGACATGTCGCTCGTCGGCCCGCGGCCGTTCATTCCCGAGGAGTGCTGGACGCTGACCGGGTTGGGGGAGCGGCGTTTCGACGTGAAGCCGGGCATGACCGGGCTCTGGCAGGTGAGTGGGCAACACGACCTGAGCCACGAGGAGCTTGTCCGCCTGGACACCTACTACGTCGACACCTGGCGCTTCAGCACCGACTTGCGCATCCTGGCCCTCACGCCGACGCGGCTGTGGCAGGGGGGCGGAGACGGCATCGCCAAGCTCGCGCTGGTGCCGCCCGATCTGCTCCAGCGACCGGCGGCCGCCGACGCGTCGCCGTCGTCGGTGCCGTCCGCTCCTTCGGTCACCCCCGTCCCGGCCTCCGTAGCGGCTGTCGTCCCGGCCGCCGTGCCGGCTGCTGTCCCGCTCCAGTCGGCGCGCACGCCGACCAGCGCCGCTCAAGAGCCCGCGTTCGGACCTTCGCTCGAGCCATCTCCCTCGTGATCGGGGATTCGCAGCATCCGACGGAGCTGCGGGATCTGCATCGACCACCGGGAGAGCTGCACCGCGCGAGCCTGTTCGGTCATGGCGACCAGGGCGTCGAACTCGTCGCGAGCCCGGCGGACACCCTCGGCGATCGACTCGGTGTCGTTGTGGACGTGCACCGCGTAAGGGAACACCTCGCAACCGAGGGGCCAGTCGGTGACGATGAGCGGACGGCGGGCGTACACCGCCTCGTACGCGGCCCGCATGATCGAGCTCGGCTCGGTCGTCAGTGTCATCACGATGTCCGCGTCCACGAGGGCGGCCTCGTACTGGTCGCTCGGCAGGAAGCCCGTGAACGTCAGATTCGGGGG
>DATJTU010000322.1:0-3747 GCA_035503015.1 Acidimicrobiales bacterium
GGCGGGGATGGCGTTGTCGATGAGGATGGCGGCGATGGCGGCGGCGGTGGGGAAGGCGTCGGCGTTGAGGACCCGGGTGCGGGCGGCGGCGCCGTCGATGAGCAGCGCGAGCTGCTCGCCGAGCTGCTGGGGGTCGGCGGCGCCGGCTTCGCGGGCGGTGTCGGCGAGCCGCGCGGCGACGGCCTTCTTGTAGTCGCGTGCGTACTGGGACGCGGGGTGCCGGGGGTCGTTGAGTTCGACGGCGGCGCCGATGTAGGGGCCCAGCGGGGTGGTGGGGGGGACGTCGAAGGCGGCCAGGAGCCGTTCGCGCGGCGTGAGGTCGGTGCGGTCGAACACGCCGGACAGAACGGAGGGGTCGAACCGGCGCAGGTACTCGGCGACGAGTTCGTCCTTGCCGGTGAAGTGCTGGTAGGCCGTGCGCTTGGACACCTGGGCGGCCGCGCAGAGCTGGTCCATGCCGGTGCGGTTGATGCCCTGCTCGCGGAACAGCCGCTGGGACGCGCCGAGGATGCGCTCGCGGGCGCCCCGGCCGCGGCGACGGCCCGTGGGGCCCTTTTCCAACTCCGTCATGGCTCTATCATACCCCAGCTGGGTAACGACCGGTGTACATAGCTTGCGTCCCGGCCGCCCGCCCGGTACCGTAAGCACACAGAGCGGTGTACATAACATCGGCGCCACCGGTGCGCACGGCACCACCGGCCCGAGGGAGAAACCATGGGAAAGCTCGACGGCAAGGTAGCGGTCATCACCGGCGGCAGCACCGGCATGGCGCTGGCCGGCGCGAAGCTGTTCGTCGACGAGGGAGCGTACGTCTTCATCACCGGCCGCCGCCAGGACGTCCTGGACGAGGCCGTGAAGCAGATCGGCCGCAACGTCACCGGCGTCCAGGGCGACGCCTCCGACCTGGACGACCTGGACCGCCTGTACGACACCGTCAAGCGGGAGAAGGGCAGCATCGACGTGCTGTGGGCCAGTGCCGGCGTGGGCGAGCCCGCCCCGCTCGGCGAGATCACCGAGGCCTGGCTCAACGAGCTCAGGGACCGCCGCATCCGCGTCAACGTCCTGACCCCCGGCCAGGTCGCCACCGCCAAGCAGGAAGAACTCTTCGACGAGGCCACCAAGCGCCAGTTCGAGTCCCTGATCCCGCGCGGCAAGATGGGCCACCCCGACGAGATCGCAACCGCCGCCCTCTTCCTCGCCTCCGACGACTCCAGCTACGTCAACGGCATGGAACTCGTCGCCGACGGCGGGACCACCGGCATCTAAACCGAGCAACACACAACCAGGGCAGGACATCTCATGAGCAACATCAGCATCATCGGCACCGGGAACATGGCCCGCACCATCGGCGCGCGGGCGATCGCGGGCGGCAACACCGTCGAGGTCATGGGCCGCGATCAGTCCAAGGCCGCCGACCTGGCCAAGGCTCTCGGCGGCGGCGCCACGACGGGAGAATGGGGCACCGCCCCGACCGGGGACATCGTCATCGTGGCCCTGTTGTACGACGGTGTCGTGCCGGTCGTCGCCCAGTACGGAGACGCTCTCGCGGGCAAGATCATCGTCGACATCAGCAATCCCTTCAACTCCACGTTCGACGGGCTAGCCCACCGCGAGGAAACCTCGATCGCGCAGGAAGCCGCCAAGGCGGCCCCGGCCAGCGCCAGCGTGGTGAAGGCGTTCAACACCATCTTCCGTCATGTCCTGGAGAATGGCCGGCCCGACGTCTTCCTCGCCGGCGATGATGCGCAGGCCAAGGCAAGTGTGGAGGCGTTCATCAAGAGCCTCGGGCTGCGCCCGCTGGACGTCGGCGGCCTGAAAATGGCGCACTGGCTGGAAGGAGCGGGCGTGGTCGCGGTGGGCCTCGCCAACCACGGGGTGGGGAACTTGGACTTCGCCCTCAGCATCACCGAACTTCCCGACTGAGCAAACGGTTGACGGATCCCGAAAGGACCCGCGGATGTCAGGGCTGGTCGCCCACGAGAGCGATTGCGCGCGTCTCGGGAACTCCCAGCATCAGCAGGCTCGTGATCGTCGCTGCGCGGGCGCCGAGGGTCCCGTTCGACAGGTCGCTGTCCGCGATGGCGAACACGGCGCCGTAGGCAACCTGGCTCAGAATGCCTGCCGGCAGGTGCTGTGCGAACACGCCGCTGTCCTGACCCCGTCTCACGAGGTCGGCGAGGAGCTCATCGACCGGCCCGAGCAGTCCGTGAATCGCCTCGCCGTACTCGCCACGGCGCAGCGCCAACAGCACCCGGTACCGGTGCGCCACCGGCCAGACGCGAGCGATGAATTCGACCCACGCCGCGTCCGCTTCCGCGTCGGAGGCGTTGACTTCGGTGAGCACGGCTCTCATCTCGGTGACGGCCCGTTCCGTGAGCGCCAGAACCAGGTCGAGGCGCGAGGGGAAATGGCCGTAGACGGTGCGACGGACGACGCCGGCAGCGGAGGCGATGTCGCCCATGCCGGCGTCGGGGTTCTCTCCCAGCACACGGAGGGCGACGTCGAGGATGCGATCGCGTGTCTCGTTCATCGAGCGCACGCGGGAGGACTCGGTGGGCACGACGCCATTGTTGCACACTAGTGTGCAATGAACTAGACTGCACACCAGTGTGCAATGAAGAGTTGCGCTGCGCTTCGAAGCTCAGGAGAAGAAGCCAATGACCGCACCGACGCCGCCGACCTCGGCCCTCGTCCGCCCGTTCACCGTCTCGATCCCGGATTCGGAGATCGACGACCTGAAGCAGCGACTGGCCAGAACTCGATGGCCGGATCCGGAAACGGTGGACGACTGGTCGCAAGGGGTTCGGGTAGGGAACGCCAGATCTCTGGTCGACTACTGGGGGCACGGCTACGACTGGCGGCGCTTCGAGTCCGAGCTCAATCGCTTCCCGCAATTCCTGACCGAGATTGACGGGCTGGACATCCACTTCATCCACGTCAGGTCCAAGAACCCCAACGCGATGCCGCTGATACTCACGCACGGATGGCCGGGCTCGATCGTCGAGTTCCTGAAGCTGATCGGCCCGCTGACCGATCCGGTCTCGTTCGGAGGAGACGCCGCCGATTCATTCGACGTCGTCGTCCCGTCGCTCCCTGGGTTCGGGTTCTCCCAGAAGCCAACGGAGACCGGGTGGACCGTATCGCGCATCGCAAGCGCCTGGGTGGAGCTGATGAAGCGTCTCGGCTACCCGAGATGGTCCGCGCAAGGCGGCGATTGGGGTGCCGTCGTCACCACCGCCCTCGGGGCCATGCAACCCGAGGGGCTGCTCGGAATTCATCTGAACACCCAGTACGCCTTTCCCGCGCAGATACCCGACACCTTGTCGCCCGAACAGCGCCACGCCGTGGAGACCGTCGCCCTCTACACCGGCGATCTCGGCGGGGCCAACCACCTCCAGGGCACGAAGCCGGAGACTGTCGGGTTCGCCCTGGCGGACTCTCCCGCTGGCCAGGCAGCCTGGATCTACGACAAGTTCCAGTCCAAGACCGACAACCACGGGCTCGCCGAGGACGTCCTCAGCGTCGACGACATGCTCGACGCGATATCCCTCTACTGGTTCACCAACAGCGCAGCGTCATCCGCCCGCATCTACTGGGAGAACAAGGCGAGCACGTTCGCCGGCCCGAAGCTGACGCTTCCGGTCGCGGTGACCGTTTTCCCGAAGGACATCCCACTTCTGCCGCGAAGCTGGATCGAAGACACCTATAGCAATCTGGTCCACTACGGCGAGGTCGGCCAGGGCGGGC
>DATJTU010000323.1:0-4075 GCA_035503015.1 Acidimicrobiales bacterium
CCGGGCCGCGGCGAGCGGGTCGGCCTCGAAGCTCTTGACCCCGGGGCGCTGCCCGGTGTCGATCAGCGCTTGGCGGCGCCAGCGATAGAGGGTCTCGATCGTGATGCCGAGCTCGTCGGCGAGATCCTTGATCGCCTCGCCGGCGAGCATCCGCTCACAGGCTTCACGTCGGACCTCAGGGGGGTAGTGCCTTGGCATATCTGGCTCCTGCTGGTCAGGGCCAAATTGTCATATAGGTGGTCCACTTTTTGGGGTTCAGGTCAAGCTTTGTAAGAGTCAGGCCTGGACGGATGCGGCGTGGAGTGTCTCGAACTCCATCGGAGGAACGTAGCCCAGGGAGCTGTGGAGGCGCTCGGGGTTGTAGAAATGCTCGATCCACTCGGCAATAGCGATCGATAGCTCGATCTTGGTCCGCCACTTCTTGCGGTTGAGCAGTTCGATCTGCATAGTGCCCCAAAAGGATTCCATGGGTGCGTTGTCGTAGCAGTCGCCGATCGTGCCCATGGAGCCCACGAGGTGCTTGGTGCGAATGAGCTCGCTGAAGCCCCAGGACGTGAACTGGGAGCCGTGATCCGAGTGAATTACCGACTCGGTCTCCGTCTTGCGTGAGTCAGCGGCCATGACCACCGCGTCGTTGACCAAGGCCGTCTCGCAGCGCCGGTCGATCGCCCAGCCCACGACTCTGCGACTGAAGGCGTCGAGGACGACGCAGCAATAGACCTTGCCCTCGCGCGTCGGGTGCTCGGTGATGTCGGTGAGCCAGAGCACATTGGGCCGATCGACGGTGAAGTTGCGCTGCACCAGGTCCTCTTCGGTGGCTTCGTTCACCAGGTTCTTGCGGCGCTTCTTCGGCCCAGGAAGGCCTTTGATGCCCAGCTCACGCATGATGGACAGAATCAGCTTCTTGTTGACCACCATGTGCTGCTCGCGCATCAGCGCGGCACGGATGCGCAACATCCCATAGGTTCCCCGGGACCGCTTGTGGATGTCGGCGATGAGACCACTGAGCAGCAGCCGGCGAATCTCACGATCCGAAGGAATCCGGTACTTGAACTCGTAGAAGCACGAACGCGAGATCCCAGCGACCCGACAGGCCTCGCGTTCGGTGTAGCCCAGGTCGCTCAGTCCTTTGGCAACCTGGCAACGCCTTTTGGGCCGACGACCTCCTCGCCGTTGAAGAGGGCCACTGCTGCCCGGGTGATCTCGAGCTCGGCTTCGAGCTCGGCGATGGTCTTGTGGGCCTGGGCCAGCTCGTCGTGAGCTTCCCCCGCCCTGGCGGACACCGAACGTGAGGCGTCGAGAGGCGTCTCTTGGAAGGATGTCCCTATGCCAGTGCGTTATCCAGACGAGTTCCGCCAGCGGGCGATCGAGCTGGCTCGAAGCGGTGACCAGTCCGTCGCAAAGGTGGCGGCCGATCTCGGCATCGCCACCTCGTGCCTGCGCCGTTGGATGAAACAAGACGACATCGACGGTGGCCGTCGCGAGGGCCTGAGCACCGACGAGCGGGCCGAACTGGTCCGCCTGCGCCGTGAGCTGCGCACGGCCCAGATGGAGAACGAGATCCTCCGGCGTGCCGCCGCCTACTTCGCCAAGGAGACGCTGCCGGGCCCAAAATGACCTACACCTTCATCGCCCGGGCCTGCGCCGACCTGCCCGTCGCGGCCTGCTGTCGGGTGATGAGGGTGTCGACGTCGGGCTTCTATGGCTGGCAGGCCGAGCCGGTGCGTCAAAAGGATCTCGACGACGCCTATCTGTGCAACACCATCGTCGACATCTGGACCATGAGTCGACGTTCCTATGGCTCGCCCCGGGTCCACGCCGAGCTCAAACTCGGCCAAGACGTGCGCTGCTCGCGCAAACGGATCGAACGCCTGATGCGTCAGGCGGGCATCGCCGGCATCCACCGCCGGCGCCGCCGGGGCTGCACCAAGCGCGACGGCACCGAACCCTCCGACGATCTCGTCCAACGGGCCTTCGATCCGGCCGAGCCGGACCGACTCTGGGTCATGGACGTCACCGAGCACCCGACCGAGAACGGCAAGGCATACCTCGCTGTCGTCCTCGACGCCTTCAGCCGCCGCGTCGTCGGGTGGTCGATCGCCGATCACATGCGCTCCGAGCTGGTCGTCGACGCCCTCCAGATGGCCATCTGGCGACGCCGTCCACCTGCGGGCCAGACGATTGCGCACAGCGATCACGGCTCGACCTACACGTCATGGGCCTTCGGTCGGCGTCTGCGCGGAGCCGGGCTCCTCGGCTCCATGGGGTCGATCGGTGACTGCTTCGACAACTCCGTCGCCGAGAGCTTCTTTGGCACCCTCCAGCTCGAGCTCCTCGACGAATACCACTGGGAGAGCCGCCAGCACCTCGCCCAGGCCATCTTCGAGTGGATCGAGGCCTGGTACAACCCGCGTCGGCGCCACAGCTACTGCCAGATGCTGAGCCCCGTCGACTACGAAGCCACTCACGCGGCATGATCAGCAACCAACAGCAACTGTCCGCTGGAGCGGGGGAAGCTCAGAGGCCCCTATGGGACAGTACGTCGGAATCGACCTGCATCGTCGCAGCACGACGATCCATCGGATGACCGAGGACGGTGAGACCCTCGGCGTCGAAAAGATCCTGAGTCAGCCTTTCGAGCTCGCTCAGGCCATCTCGGCCGCCGGGCCTGAGCCCGAGGTGGTCCTCGAGTCCACCTATGGGTGGTACTGGGCGGCCGACGTCCTCAAAGAGTGCGGCGCTCACGTCCACCTGGCCCACGCGCTTGGGAACAACTGGGGCAACCGCCGAGTGAAGAACGACAAGCGCGATGCCGCTGACCTGGCGCTGATGTTGCGCATCGGACGTCTCTCAGAGGGCTGGATCGCGCCGCCCGAGATCCGAGAGCTCCGCGAGCTCGTGCGCTATCGGCACTCGCTCGGCCGGCACCGCACCAGCGCCAAGGCACAGATCCACGGGGTGATGGCCAAGAACGGGATCCTCCCGGTCGTCGGTGAGTTGTGGGGGCCGATCGGCCAAGCCCAGCTCGACTCCCTCGAGCTGACCGAGGCCTACGCACTGCGGATGCGTTCGTTGCGCGAACTGCTGGCCCACGTCGAACGCGAGATCACCAAGGTGGACGCGCAGCTCCACCATCGCCTCAAGTCCGACGCCGGCTATCGGGCTCTCGTCCGCCTGCCCGGGGTGGGCAAGGTGCTGGGCGCTGTTTTCGTGGCCGAGATCGGCGACATCAGCCGCTTCGACTCGGCCAAGAAGCTCAGCAGCTGGGCCGGACTCACGCCCAAGCACAAAGAGTCCGACGAGGTGGTCCGTCGAGGCGCCATCACCAAGCAAGGCTCCCGTTTGGTGCGCTGGGCCGCCATCGAAGCGGTCGGCAACTATCGGGCCAAGGGCAACGAGAAGCTCCGGGCCGATTACCGACGGATCGCCGAACGCCGAGGCAAGTACAAGGCCCGCGTCGCAGTCGCCCGCAAGCTGGTGACCCTCGTGTTCTACGCGCTGCGAGACGGTGAAGTCCGGTGCCTCGACACTCAGTCCGCAGCGTGATTCTCGGCCACGGACCGACGCGAGCCCGACTAACGCCGTGGCCCACCGATTCTGGTGTGGCCGTCGCATCTGATTGAGCCCGTCGGGACGTGGCCGAACCCCATCATGAGCGGAGATCGCCGAATGTATGGCTGGCCGACCGACCGGTGACAGAGCCAACCCTCGCAGTGATGGGAGCAACCCCCACATAGGGGCGTTCTCGTCAAGGATGCGCCACACGCCGCCGGCGTCAACGCAACCTCCGGCGGGCTCTTCGCCCGACGTTGACCCCGGCGCCTTAGTGGCGCGCGTCTTCGCTCAGGACGCCACTTCGCGCTTTACCTGGTCAGAAACAGAACGACCTCTAGACCGGCCCCGCCCCTTCATGTACGGCGTTAGGTGGCACGAGCTTGACTCAGTGATACAACGCTCACCTAGACCCCTTGTGGCGGGTGGTCCTTTTTGGACCACTAATGGCTAGAATGGAACCGATGGTGAGAGTCGAGTTCGAACGGGTTGAAGCGCTGGAGCTACTCGGGATGACCTTGGC
>DATJTU010000324.1:0-21900 GCA_035503015.1 Acidimicrobiales bacterium
TGCCCAGACTCAGGACGAGATCACCGGGCCGGACACCCAGGCCAAGCGCGGCCGCCATGTTGTCCCCCGTGCCGGGTGCGACGAGTGCGCCACTCGTCGGCCACTCGCCGGCGATTCCGTCAGGTTCCAACACCTCGGGGAGGAGGGCTTCCCACTCGACGTCAGTGGCGACCAGTTCCAGCAGATCTGGGCGGTAGCGACCTTCGCGCGGCGACCAGTAGCCCGTGCCGGATGCATCGCCACGGTCGGTGGTGTGGCGACCCGTGAGACGCATGCTGAGCCAATCGTGTGGCAGCAGCACCGCGGCCGCCCTCTGGAGCACCCCGGGTTCGCAGCGCTGCAACCAGCGCAATTTCGAGACGGTGAAGCTCGCCAACGGCACGCTGCCGCACGCGGTGGCCCAGGCCTGCGCACCGCCCGGCAGGGCGGCGAGGAGTGCGTCCGCATCCGGCGACGACTCCGTGTCGTTCCAGAGCTTGGCGGGTCGCAAAGGGTCGGTGTCCGGTCCGGCGACCACGAGTCCATGTTGCTGAGCCGCGAACGCGACGGCGACGGGATCGATAGCCGGTCGCGCTTGGGCGAGGGCTTTTTGGAATGCCACTTCCCAGTCCCTGGGGTCTTGCTCGCTCTTCGGCGGAGTGGTCGCTCGGTGCGGCGCCCGCCCGGAGGTTTGCACGGCACCGGTCTCGAGGTCCCGAACCTGCACTTTGCATGCCGTCGTGGACGAGTCGACCCCGACCACGAGTTCCATTAGCGCGCTCCGAGGAGGAGCTCCGTCACCAGTTGGTCGAGTCGTTCATGGCCGTAGCCCTGGCCGGCCAGGGCGTCCTCGTCGGCCTCCGACGCCAGGATCCCCGCAAGGCCGTCTGCGCCGGCGGTCCGCTCGCGCAGCCCGTCGACCTTCGCGACCCGCAGGGCCGCTTGGATGTCGGGGTCTTGATGGAAGCGGCGCACTTTCTCCGCCAGGATGAGGTAGGTACGCATGCAGCCGCGCGCGAAGTCCCAGACCCCGTCGGCGTCCTCGGTCCGATACGGATGCGCGTCGAAGTGCCGCATCCCGTCCCAACCGGAGTCCTCCAGCAACTGCACGACATAGAAGGCATCCCGAATGCCTTCGGATCCGAAGCGGAAGTCCTGGTCGAACTTGCCGATGCGCTGCGCGTTGAGATCGATGTGGAACAACTTGCCGTGCCACAGCGTCTGCGCAACGGCGTGGGAGAAGGAGAGACCGCTCATGGTCTCATGGGCGAACTCCGGGTTGAGCCCGACCATCTCCGGCCATTCGAGCTCGTTGATGAAGGCCAACGCGTGGCCGACTGTCGGGAGAAGGATGTCGCCGCGCGGCTCGTTGGGCTTCGGTTCGAGAGCAATGCGAAGTCCGAGTCCGCGGGAGCGACTGTGCTCGCAACAGAGGTCGACCGCCTCCTTGTAGCGGTCTAGCGCGGTGCGGACGTCCTTTGCCGCGTCTGCTTCGACGCCCTCGCGTCCGCCCCACATCACGAGAATCTCGGCACCGAGCTCGGCGCCCAGCTCCATCGCCTCGCACGTCTTCTTCACCGCAAAGCGACGAATCGCGGGATCATTGGCGGTGAATGCCCCCTCCTTGAAGACCGGCCGCCAGAACAGGTTGGTCGTCGCCATCGGGACCTTCAAGCCGGTCTCGTCGAGCGCCTGGCGGAACCGCTTCACGATGGCTTCGCGCTCAGAGCCCGAGGCGTCGTAGGGCACCAGATCGTTGTCATGGAAACTGACGCCGTATGCGCCCAGCTCGGCCAGGCGACGGACGGACTCGACAGGGTCGAGGTCGGCCCGCACCACGGTGCCGAACGGGTCGCGGCCGGGGTTGCCGACCGTCCACAGGCCGAAGGTGAAGTGGTGCTCGGGACGTGGCGTGTAGGGATCGGTCATGGCCAGTCCTCTCCTTTTTTTCGGTGCACGAGGAGCCCCCAGACGGCGAACGCTCACGGAAGGCGCATCGTGCGCCAGATTCGATGTTAGCGCTACCAGAAAGTGTCTGTTCGAACGCACCCGCGGCGACGAGACGCTGCCTCAGAGGTCGTAGCTTCCCGCTCTCAGGCTGAGGGCGCCGTTTTCCTGCCGCTCCCGCACGTGGTCGTTGAGGACGGCCCTCTCCTGGCGGATCTGCTCGTGCGTCCTCTTGACCTGGTGGTCTCCCGGGCGAGGCGCGAGCCCGAAGCCGGTGTACACGACCCGGCGTTCGGCGGAGACCGGCTGGCGGCTCATGTGCAGCGTGCAGGAGCAGTGCACCGTGATGTCACCCGCGCGCGTCGGCAGGGGCAGGCGATCGAGATCGAGACCGTCGATGCCCAGGAGCCCGACGTTCGCACGATGCGAGCCGGGAACCACGCCGAGCTCGCCGTTCTCGGGTCCAGCACCGGTGATGGAGATACCGACCGTGAGGCCGCAACAATGCCGACTGTGCCCGCCCATGGCGCAGTCCTTGTGCCAGCTGACGTCGGAGATCCCTTCGACGACGCCGACCTTCTTCAAGAGGCCCTCGGCCGAATCGCCGACATCCGGGTCACGCTGCACGAACCGGTCGTCCGTCAGCTGCCCAAGCCGTGTGAACCGCTCGTCGTGCAGCAGGGCACGCAGCGTGGGCGACTTTTGGTTGAATCCCAAGATCCGGGACGCGTACCATTCGTCGCTCTCGGTTCGGGCCCACCACGACGCGCCGTCATCACGCTCGGCTGCGGCGATGGCGTCGTCCAATTCCGCCGACACCTGTGCCATCTCGGACTCGGTGAAGACGGCGGCGACGTGCAGGAACCCGGCTTCGGCGAGGAACTGCCCCATTTCTTCTGATCGGTCATCGAGCGTGAACGAGCGCCGCAGCTCGAGGGGTGCACCCTCCTGATCGCGGAATGCAATGCTTCCCGGTTCGTAGACCGTACGTCCGTCGAGCAGGCAGCGAAGAACGGGCTCCCAGGCGATGAAATCGTCGACGCTTCCTCGCTTGATGACGGCCCTCCCCGTCATGTGCAGGGCGAAGGTGGAGGCCACGTCTTGCATCAGGTCCGAGAAGGCGCGCGCATCCAACGCGACAACCAGCGCTTCGCCTGCACCGAGCCGGACCGCCAGGGCGTCGTTGGCGGGCTCCAAGGTGAGCGCCACACCTTCGACCTCGAAGGTGAGGGGGGCCAGCCCGAGGCGGACGGCCGAACGGCCGGCTTCGATGCCCGGCTGCCGCGCCAGTTCGTCCGCATGCTCGTGGACGAAGTTGCTCGGATCGAGCATCGGCGCATCGCCGTCGAAGCGGCTGCGAAAATCGATGGTGGTCATGCTCGGGCCTCCTCGGGCGGGTCAGATGTTGGACGAACGGGTTGTGCCAAGAGGCCCTCGACCGCCGCCCAGATGGTGGCGGTCAGCGCGTCAGCATCGGGCAGTGCGACGCCGCTCGCCTCTTTCATGCCGATTCCTGCGCTGAGCGCGGCGAGCACCCAGGCAGAGGTGTCGGGGTCGGCGAGGCCTGGCATCGCGTCACGAATGCGTGCATGCCGTTCCCGGTAAAGGTCTGCCAGGCCGGCGGCCACCTCGGGGTCGTGGCGCGCCGCGGCCGCCGCGTCGACCTCGAGGAGCCGGACTTCGCGGCCGGACTCGGCAAACATCAGGTCCACGCCGTGTGTGGGGCCGGCCTGGGCATCGGCGAAATCGATCGATCCATCGTGCTCGGCGAGCTTCCAGCGAATGACTTCGACGAGGAGTTGCCCCTTGGAGCGAAAGTGACCGTACACGGCACCCTTCGTCAATTCAGCAGCGGTGGCGATGTCCCGCATCGACACCGCGTCGTAGCCTCGTTCGATGAATAGCCGGGCTGCGAGGTCGAGCAGGCGCCGCCGCGTGCCCGCGGACTTGGGGGTCTTCGGATCCGGCGGGGGCACGAAGGGACGGAAAGGAAGAGCGGCCGTGACCGCGGTCATTGTCGCTGTCCTCCTGTCTGTCGGCGAGTCCCGGTGGCTCGGCATTTCTGTTCCACCGGAATATAGTCCACTGGTCGAAAAAATCAAGGGCAGCCACCAGGGGTGGAAAGGGCGAAGGGCCACGAACCGATGAGCAGCGAGATGAGGACCGAGGGTCCCGAGGACCCCATGTTCGACCGGCCCGCGGTGGACCTCGACGAATGGCGCGACGAGCCGGTGCCACATCGGTACGTGCACGGCGGATTCGACGGCACCAACACGCGCTTCTCCATCTACCTCCCACCCACCGACTCCTACCGCGGCCGCTTCTTCCAACACATCACGCCGGTACCCGACAGCGAGAACCTGGCGCAGCAGGCGCGGGGCGAGGCCGACAAGATCGGCTTCGCCCTGGCAAGCGGCGCCTACTTCCTCGAGACGAACGGGGGCGGGGTGTGGGGCGGCTACGGCTCCGACGATCCGACAATCGCCGGCTATCGGGCCAACGCTGCCGCCGCGCGGTACTCCCATACGGTGGCCTCCGACATGTACGGCGACCATCGGCCCTACGGGTACGTGTACGGCGGAAGCGGCGGAGGATTCCGGACGATCGGCGGCATGGAGAACACGACGGGTGTCTGGGACGGGGCGGTTCCTTATGTCATCGGATCACCCATGGCGATCCCGAACATGTTCACGGTGCGGATGCACGCACAGCGCATCCTCCGTCACCGGCTCGACGCGATCGTCGACGCCGTCGAGCCGGGAGGCGGCGGCGATCCCTACGAAGGCCTCTCCGAAGAAGAGCGCGACGCGCTCCTCGAGGTCACCCGCATGGGCTTCCCGCCGCGTTCGTGGTTCGGCCACCGCACCATGGGAATGCACGCCTTCCCGGTGCTCTACGGGGGCATGCGGCTCGCCGATCCCGGCTACTTCGAGGACTTCTGGACCCAGCCGGGCTACCTCGGATACGAGCCACCGCCATCGCTCGCACGCGACCGCATCGGCTACCGCTGCGAAGTGGTGGCGATGCTGACCCACGAGGAGGCGCAGGCGCAGGGCTTGCCGGTCGGGCGACAACCCGGTCAGGCCCGGGGCGCGGTGGACACGGCGTGGCGCGACGCGGGCGACCCCGTCCCCGTTCCCGTGGCCATCCGTCTCTCGAGCGCCGCGCCCGGCGACGTGGAGGGAGCGGACCTGCTCGTGCGCTCGGGAGAGGCGGAGGGCGCCCGCGTGGGGCTTCTCTCGGTTCGCGGTGACGTCGTCATCCTCGGGCCCGGCGACCCCGAGTCCGTCCTCGGAATCCGGCCCGGCGACGCCGTCGAGGTCGACAACAGTGGCTTTCTCGCCGCGCAGACCTACCATCGCCATCAGGTGCCCGAGACCGACGACTTCCCGGTATGCGACCAGTTTCGCGAGCCAGACGGCACGCCGATGTACCCGCAGCGGCCGCTCATCCTCGGGCCGCTCTTTGCCGGCGCGGCTGCCGGCACCGTCCAGAACGGGCGCTTCGAGGGGAAGATGATCGTCGTCGAGTCGCTGCTCGACCGCGAGGCGCTGCCGTGGCAGGCGGATTGGTACCGGGGAAAGGTCAAGGAGCATCTCGGTGACGCACTCGATGACCACTTCCGCCTCTGGTTCACCGACAACGCGCTCCACGGGGACGAACAGGCGCAAGAGGATCCGACGCACGCGGTCAGTTATCTCGGCATGTTGCAGCAGGCGCTGCGCGACCTCAGCCGGTGGGTGGAGGACGGTATCGAGCCGCCGGCGAACACCGCGTACGAGGTGGTCGACGGGCAGGTGGTGGTACCGGAGGACGCAGCCGAACGGCGGGGGATCCAACCAGTCGTCTCGTTGACGGTGGACGGGGGCGCGCGGGTCGACGTTCGATCGGGCGAAGAGGTCACGTTGCGCGCCCGCGCAGCGGTCCCCCCCAGCACGGGCTTGATCGTCGCGGTCGAGTGGGACTTCGACGGTGCCGGCGAGTTTCCGGTCACCGAGGAGGTCGTTCCGTCAGCCGAGGTGGCAATCGAGCGTGGGTGGATAGCGCCGGCGCCGGGGACCTACTTTCCCGTCGTCCGGGTCGTGGCCCAGCGCGACGGCGATGCAGCCACTCCGTACGCGCGCCTACGGAACATCGCCCGGGTGCGGGTCGTGGTGAGTCGAGCGATACCGTGACCGTGATGGAGGAGCGCTGATGCCGGCCGTCCGTTGGGGCGTCATCGGTCCCGGGGCGATCGCCGTCGGCTTCGCCGACGCCATGACGATGGTGGAGGGCGGCGAAATCGTCGCGGTGGCTTCCCGTTCGATGGAGCGGGCCGATGCGTACGCCGACCGCTATGGCATCGCCACCCGCTACGACGACTACGCCGCCCTGGCCGACGACCCCCAGGTCGACGTCGTCTACGTCGCCACCCCGCAATCCCGGCACGCGGACGACGCGCACATGATGTTGCGTGCGGGCAAGCACCTCCTGTGCGAGAAGCCCTTCGCGCTCAACGAGGCGCAGGCCCGTCGGATGGTCGAAGAGGCCCGGGAAGGCAACCTCTTCATGATGGAGGCGATCTGGAGCAGGTTCCTGCCGGCCTACCGTTCGCTCGTCGACGTGGTGGCGTCGGGCCGGATCGGCGAACCGCAGCTGGTCGAGGCGGATTTCGGCTTCCGGCGGCCGCTGGAGAAGGAACATCGCCTGTTCCGTGCCGATCTGGGTGGCGGCGGGCTGCTCGATCTCGGCATCTATCCGCTCCAGCTCTGCACGCTGCTCCTCGGCCCCGTCGAGCACGTGGCAGCGGAAGGAGTCATCGGCGAGACCGGCGTCGACGAGCTGGTGGCGGCTGTCCTGCGCCACGGGGCCGGACGGCTCGGAGTAATCAAGTCCGCGCTGCGGGTCAACATGACATGCGGCGCGAGGGTGTCGGGGACCGAGGGTGTGATCGAGATCCCTGCGTTGATGCATTGCCCGAACTCCCTCCGGGTGCTCTCTCCTACCGGCATCGACGAGTTCGATGCCGCGTACGAAGGCAACGGCCTGCGTTTCGAGATCGAAGAGGTGCACCGGTGCCTGTCCGAGGGCAGGACCGAGAGCGACGTGATGCCGTTGGACGAGACGCTCCGCTTGGCCCACACACTCGACGAAATCCGGCGCCAGATCGGCCTGGTCTTCCCCGGCTAATGAACGCCGCAGATCAGGACCGGAGGCGGTAGAGGACCTCGCCGGCGTCTGGGACAACGAGCGCGTCGGGATCGGTCCGCCAGCGATCGATGTCGACTGCGCCGGGGTCGAGATAGCCGAGGTTGGCACGTCGCACAGTGGCTTCGGGGATGCCGGTGGCAAGGGTGACCCGGACCCGCGGGTGCTCGCCGCGTTCGGGGTCGTACGTCCCCGCCCCGTAGAGATGGGTCGAGTGTGCGAGCTCGCCGCGCGGACGGTCTTTGTACGCGTCCCAGTGCGCAAGGAAGAAGTCGCGACAGTGATAGCCCAGGGCCTCCTGGCTGGGGTGCATGGCGGCGATCTCGGTGATGTGCGGCGCGTAGAGCACGACATCACCGCCGTCCGCAACTACCGGCTCGACCTTGTAGAACCCCTTGGCACCGGTCCAAAGGTCGGCGTAGCGGGGTGCGACGAGGGACAGCACCCTCGGGACCGGCGCCGGGAGATATTCGACGTGGGTCTGTGCAGCCACCGCGGCGGCGGCGGCCCACGCGTCGCCGGGTGGTCCGAACGAGAGCGAGTGGAATTCGCCGCTGGCGTGATCGATGACCACACAGAGCGCGTGGCGTTCACCCGGCACGAGTGTCGCCGCCGCGTCGATGAGGGCACGTACCGGTGTGGTGCCCGGCGTGCCGATGATCGACGCGCTTGTGATCAGTGCGCCCAGCCAGTGGGTGACGTCGATGAGCTCCTGTCCCGAAAGACCGGGAAAGAGGTACTTGTTCCCTCCGGAGAAGCCAACGACCTCGTGCGGCAGAACCGGCCCGACGATGACCGTCACGTCACTGTCGGTGACCAGGCGGTTGATCCGGATGCCGACCGTCTCCTCCAGGAGTCCCCCGGAGAGTTCGGACACGGTCGCTGCGCTCAAGGTCCCCACCTCGCGGAAGCTGGACGGCTCCGACCAGGCGTGGTTGACCACGGGGAAGCTGACGGGCCCCACCATGGCGCGGACGGCGGTTTCGGTCATCGGCGCATGGGTTCCGAGCGCGATGACTGCGGTGCACGAACTGACCCGGTCGCGCACAGCGGACTCGATTGCCGCGAGCAGCAGCGCCACTGGGCAGTTCCTCGTCGCGTCGGGGATGACGAGGCAGAGCGAGCGGCCGTCGAGGTCCAGCCCGTCGAACCGCGCCGTGACGAAGGCCGCGATAACGTCCGCGTCGAGGACCTCGCCGGGTGCCCCGATCGTGTCGGTCATGTAGGTCCTGCCAGCACGCCCACACCGTGGGCGATGAGGTCCCGCAGAGCCCGTACCACCGCCACGACGAAAACGGGAGCGAAGCGGCCGTCGAGAGCCGCGCCGACGACGGCGTCGGCCCCCTTCACGCGCTGCTTCCTCAACGCCGCGGCGTCCGGGTCTTCAAGGGCGGGCAGCTGCGAGCCCCGTATGTCGATGCCGCCGGCGGCCGCGATCCACACCGCGACAACAGTGGCGAACCGCGTGACGTCGAGGCCGCGCTCCAGTCGGGCCGCGACGACCTCGGCGAACCGTTGGGGCAGCTTGCGAGAGCCGTCGGCACCGACCTGCGCGCAAGTGTGCGCGAGCCCCGCGTTCTTGAACCGCCGCAACGCGTCGGCGGCGAAATCCGAGGGCGCAAGAGCGTCGGGGAGGCGCGCAACATCGAGGACGTCGTCGACCAGCCGGCCGACGAACCCGGCCAGCGCATCGTCCGCCGCAGCGGACGCGATCGTGCTGTGACCCGCGAGCAGGCCGCAATAGGCGAACGCCGAGTGAGGGCCGTTGAGGAGCCAGAGCTTGCGCCGCTCGTAAGGGGCGGTGTCGGGGACCAGCTCGACGCCGACCTCGGCCCACGGCTCGAGCCACCGATGGCCGGTCGTGACCCAGGAGCGATGCCGTTCCGTGACGACTGCCCCGAGGTCGACGAGCCCGAGCGTCGTGGACACTTCGTCCAGGTCGCGTTGGCTCACGGCGGGCACCATGCGGTCGACCACCGAGTCGGGGAACGGCACCGTGTCCTCGATCCAGCGAGGAAGGTCCGGCTCGAGGCAGCCGGCGAACTCGACGATCCGGGAACGCAGCAGCGTGCCGTTGGCCGACACGTTGTCGAGCGCCGCGATTACCGGAGGTTCGAGGCCCGATGTGCGCCGTCGGTGCAGGGCGAGCGCGATCATTCCTGCCGCCGAGGCCGGACGATCGGGGTGCTCGAGCTCGGCGGGGTCCAGGTCGTACCCCTTCTCCGTGATCGTCAAGGTGACGAGTCTGGTGTCCGGCGCGGTCAGGGCGCGCAAGGATGCGCTCCTCCCCGTCGTCACTGAGGAGACGGAGCCGATCACCCGCAGCTGAAGTGCGACGCCCGGTTCCCGTTCGGCGACGGAGTAGTAGCAGTCTTGCGGCGCGAGCTGTTCTTGTGGCCGCTGGCTGTGCAGCGAGACGCCGTTGATCAACGCGTCGTGCCCCGACTGCAGCATCTCGTCCGCGTACACCGCGAGGTGGGCCCGCACGAAGGCCCCGAACCCGATGTGCGCGATGCACGGTGTGGCGCTGCGGTTGTATGCCGGTCGCGCCGCGGCGCCCGCGCGTGCGACGGTCGCGGCGGACAGGCGAGCCCGCTTCTCCGTGACGGTCGTCACGGCCGGCGCCTCGGGCCCCCGGTGTAACGTCGGGTGTTATGCGAGAGCCGCAACGCGTGACGATCCTCGACGTCGCGGCGCGTGCCGGCGTGCACCCTGCGACGGTCTCCCGGACGTTGAGCCGTCCCGAGAAGGTGGCACCCGAGACGCGCACACGCGTCGAGGCCGCCGTGAAGAAGTTGGGGTTCGTACCCAACCGGGCGGCGCAGGTCATGAAGACCGGCCGCACCGGCAACATCGCGGTGATCGTCCCCGACATCACCAATCCACACTTCGGGTCGATGGTGCGCGCAGTGGAGCGGGGCGCACGGCAAGCCGAGCTGCAGGTGCTCCTCGCCGACACGAGCGAGCATCCCCGTGAGGAGGTGCGCGCCGCGCAGACACTGGCGCACGACGTCGACGGGTTCGTGGTCCTCTCGGCGCGACGGCTCCACCGGGAGCTGGACGCGCTCGGCTCCAAGCCGGCCGTGTTCGTGAACCGGCCTGTTCCCGCGTACGGTTCGGTGCTGCTGCGCAGCGCCCCCGCCGTGAGCGAGGTGCTTCTCCACCTGGCCGCGCTCGGTCATCGCCGGCTGGCCTTCCTGGGCGGTCCCGCGGGGTCATGGGCGGCAGGCGAACGGCGGGCGGCAGTGCGCAGGACCGCGGGCGAGGCCGGTGTCGACGTCGCCATGGTCGACGCCACCGAGCCGACTTTCGAGGTCGCCGCCGACTCGGTGGGGCGACTCGTGAAGGGACGCGCCACCGCCGTGATCGCCTTCAACGACCAAATGGCACTCGGCGTGATCGCCGGCCTGGCCCAGCGCGGGATCGTCGTCCCGAACGACGTCAGCGTGGTCGGCTTCGACGATGTCCCCATGGCGGGCATGGTCGCACCCGCGCTCACCACGGTCAGCCTTCCGACGGAGCAGGCGGGTGCGACCGCCGTGCAGCTGCTCCGCGACGGGGACACGACGACGACCGAACTGTTCGGCACGCTGGTGATCCGTGCCTCGACCGGGAAGGTCACGAGCCGCCGCGCCAGCGCCGCCGCAAATGGTGCGCGGCCGCCTTCGGGCGACGGTCGCGGGTGAAGACTCCCTTCTTGTTGCCGTCAACGCGCATGAACGACGGCCCAGTGGCGAAGTCGGCGAAGTTCCACACCTGCTCCCCGACGACAGCATCGATGCGGTCGAATACCCGGTGGTACGTGTCGAGCAGCGCGGCCTGGTACTCCTCGCTCCAGACCGCGGCGTCCAGGGTATGGAGGCCGGGCATGGCGTCGGCGCCGTACTCGGTCACGATGATGGGCTTGGATTGCGCGTCGACCCACCCGAGCAGCTCGGCTTCGAGGCCCCGCTCGGCGGCGGCCAGGTCGCCCGGCTCGACGTACCAGCCGTAGTACCGGTTGATCATCACGACGTCGGCCAGGTCGCTCACGAGACACGTCTTCGGCTGGGCGAACATCATGTTCACGAAGCCCACGGGACGACTCGGGTCGGCGGCGCGCGCCGCGGCGAAGAGAGGCTCGAAATAGTCCCGCGCCGCGGGCGTGTGCGACTCGGGCTCGTTGGCCAGGCTCCAGAGGACGACGCACGGGTGGTTCCTGTCCCTGTCGATCAGCGCTTCGATCGCCCGCCGGTGATTGGCTTGGGTGGCTGGCCCGATGGTCTCCTCCGAGAACGTCGTCTTGGGGCCCCCGAGGAACAGACCGCCACCCACGCCCAGGTTGAGCCCGACCGCTGCGGTCTCGTCGATGACGACGATGCCGAGACGGTCAGCCAGATCGAGAACCTCTTCGGCATACGGATAGTGCGAGGTGCGGAACGAGTTCGCTCCCAGCCAGCGCAGCAGGGCAAAGTCGTGGACCATCGCCGCATCGTCGTGGCCCCGGCCGTGCACGTTGAGGTCCTCGTGCTTGCCGAAACCCCGGAAGTAGAAGGGTTCGCCGTTGATGAGGAACTTGGTTCCCTCGACCCGGACGCTGCGGATCCCGACCGTTTGGCTGTAGCGGTCGACGAGTTGACCTCCCTCGCGCAGCTCCACGACGAGCTCGTAGAGGTAGGCCGCGCCCGGGGACCACAGCCTCGGTTCGGGCACGCGCAGCTCCCCTGCGGCCGCGTCCGCCTCGGCCACCACCTCGGCGCCGGCGCCGGCGTCGCGGAGCGACACGTGCACCGTTGCCCCGCCACGCGACGCCGTGGCGACGGCGAACCCGACGACGCCGGTCCCGTCGTCGAGGTCGGTCGTGACCCTTACGTCTGCGATGTGGGACGTCGGCGTGGCGTAGAGCCACACGCTCCGGTGGAGCCCGGCGTAGTTGAAGAAATCGTGGTACTGACGCTGGCGACGCGTCCCGTCGGGCCTGGTCTCCACCACGCCGGGCGGCAGCGACTCCCAGTTCAGCTCGTTGTTGACGACCGCGGTCAGCCGCAACGCCCTGCCCGGCACCGCCAAGGGCGTGATGTCCGCCTCGAAGGGCGTGTACCCCCCTTCGTGCTCGACGACCAGGGTGTCGTCGACGTAGACGCCACAGCGATGGGTGGCGGCGTCGAAGCGCAGGACGACCCGCTGTCCCTCCCAGCCCTTCGGCACGAAAACCCTCCGCTGGTACCACACGTCGCCGACGTGATCGTGGACGGCCGGATCGACAGGGACGTCGTTGTAACTGCTCGGCACGGGCATGGGCACCGCCGCCGGCAGTGTGTGGCGCCACCAGCCCTGGTCCCGGCCGACGCCGGCGGCGTCGATCGTGAAGTCCCAGATCGCGTCCAACCGTCTGGTATCCCGGGTCTCGTTGTCCTGTGGTCGGAGCATGGCCCTCCTTCAGGCGCCCGCCCGGCGGAGGAGCAAGCGGTCGACAGCAAGTACCTGCGTCACAGCGTCGTCCGGAAGGTGCGCGCAGCGAGGTGGTATGCCAGGTCCGCCGCGATCGTTTCCGCGTCGTCCTCGGCCATCCGGTGTTCGGCCACCAGCTCGGCCAGGTAGCCCGCGTTCACCCGTCGCGCCACATCGTGGCGACCGGGAATCGTCAGCAGGGAGCGGGCGTCGTCGTTGAACCCAACAGTGTTGGCGAAGCCGGCGGTTTCGGTCACCATTCGGTAGAAGCGGCGCATCCCCTCAGGGCTGTCGAAGAACCACCAGGGTGGCCCGAGGCGGAGGGCCGGGTAGTGCCCGGCGAGCGGGGCGAGCTCACGGCTGTAGGTCGTCTCGTCGAGCGTATAGACGACGACGGTCAGGCGGTCCTCGTTGCCGAACCGGTCGAGGAGCGGCTTCAGGGCGCCGACGTAGCCGGAGGGCCTGGGGACGTCAGCCCCGATGTCCGGCCCGAACCGCGCGAAGAGAGAAGGATTGTGGTCGCGCCAGGCGCCCGCGTGGAGCTGCAGCACGAGCCCGTCGTCCATGCTCATCGCGGCCATCTGCACCAGCATCAGGGCGCGGAAGCGCTCGGCGTCGTCCGCGCTGTCTGTGTCGCCGGTCACACGCGCGAAGAGCGCCTCGGCCTCGGGCGTCGCCAGATCGGCGGTCAGCGCGGACGGGTGCCCATGGTCCGACGCCGTGGCGCCAGCGCAGGCGAACTCGGCGCGACGCTGGCGGATGGCATCGAGGTAGCCCTTCCAGCTGGACGTGTCACAGCGCGTCAGGTCACCCAGCTTCTCGAGGTTGGACCGGAAGCCGGGCCGCGACGGGTCGACGACATCGTCGGGCCGAAAGGTCGGGACGACGCGTCCAGGCCATCCCGATGCCCGGAGGATCGCGTGGGGACCGAGGTCGCTGAGGGCGCTGTCGGTGGTTGCCAGGAACTCGATGCCGAAGCGGTCGAACAGGGCCCGCGGGCGCAACCGCTCCTCCTCGAGGCGGGTGCACATCTCGTCGTATGTGCGGTCGGCGGTCTCGGGCCGCAATGGGACCCCGAGCCCGAACACCTCGCTTAGCGTGTGTTCGAGCCAGAGCCGGGACGGCGTGCCCCGGAACAGGTGGAAGTTGCGGGCGAAGGTGCGCCAGATCTGCCGGCCGTCCGTCTCGGCGGGGCTCCCGTCGCGCGGCTGCACACCGAGAGACTGCAGCGGCACACCCTGGCTGTAGAGCATCCGCAACAAGTAGTGGTCGCGCGTCACGAGCTCGATGGCAGGGTCGCCGAACGAACGATCCTCGGCCAGCACGGACGGGTCGCAGTGCCCGTGCGGGCTGACGATGGGCAGCGCGCGGGTCGACTGGTACAGCCGGCGAGCGATCTGCCGTGTTCCTGGCTCGGCAGGCAGAAGTCGATCCGGGTGCGCCACGTCGATGCAAAGCTTTGCATAAGGGGAAAGCCTGTGCCACACTGCTGCGTCCCCGCTGCCGAGCTCGACCGTGTCGTACGCCGGCGCTCTGCCCTGGCTACGAAGGGCCGAACGGGAGTGGGGAGCGGGCGACACAGGGGAGGTGCATGCACGATCGCAGTGGGGTGCTGATCGACGGGGTCCTGGCGGCTATGGCGTGCACGGTCGCGTCGAACGCCGCGTTGCGGAACGGATGCGTGATGCGACCACGCGCTGGGATCCGCGGGAGGGCGTCGATGCGCCTGGGGTTGCCCTCGAATCCCCTCAACCACTGCAGCAAGGGGGCCTCTTTCCTGCGCCGCCACGTTGCCGGCATCCAACTCCTCGACGACGAACCGGTCTACCGCCGCTTCAGGGTTGCGCCGGTGCGGGCGGATGGCTGAGCCTGACCGGCGCGATCTACGACGCTCGGTATGGGCGCATCGAGGCGCCGTGGCGATGGGAACGCGAGCGGTCCGCATTGGCGGTCGCGGTCCTGCCGGGGCCGGAGGCCAAAGTGGTGTTCCCCGTGGGTCGCGCCGAGCACCATGGTCCGAGAACGAGGGGCCATACGCGGCGCCCAGGTCGCAGGTCGCCGGGTCTGGAGTAGCGACGATGCGGCAGTCCGCAGCCCGAACCGGCGGCGCCGACCGATCCATTAGATGAGCTGCGGTCTAGGGTGTGCGACCGGGCGGCAGGGGCCGGGGTGAGGCGGTACCGCCGAGCCCGAGAACGCTCGTGCACACACAGAAGAACGCGTCTATCATTTCCAAATTCTTCGAACGCCCGTTCGAAAGTTCGGGCACTGGGGTGGGGGCTCCATTGAGCGACGTGCCGATCGCAGCGGCGACCACGGAAACAAGCGCAGGGAGCCCCAGCGACCTCGCCCGTCTCCTGACCGACTCCGCGCAGGAACGCCACCGCGCTGCGCGGAGCGCGGAAGAGGTGCTGCTGCCCGAGGACCTGCTCCCCGGGACGCGCGAAGAGCAGGTGTCGCTGCGCGACGGACTTCGCAAGAGCGGCACGACGACCTTCGTGGTTCTGGCGATCATCGTCGCGCTGGACAACCTGCAGAGCCAGGCGTTGAGCGTCTTGGCCCCCAACATCCAGTCCTCGTTCCATGTGAGCTCCGGCGTCATAGTCTTCGTGGCCGGCATCTCGGGGGCCTTCCTCGTGCTCGGCATCCTCCCGATGGGGTGGCTCGCCGATCGCTGCCGTCGCGCGCCGATCATCGGCTTCGCCACCTTCTTCTTCGGCGCGATGGTCTTCCTCTCCGGCCTTGCCACCAACATCTTTCTGTTCTTTCTCGCCCGCTTCGGTGCAGGGATCTCCCAAGCCTCGACCCAGACCGTGCACGGCTCGCTGTTGGCCGACACCTACCCGATCAGCCTGCGCGGCCGCATCTTCGCGTCCATGGGCATTGCCACCGGCATCGCCACTGCGCTCAGTCCGATCCTGGCCGGCTCGATTGCGAGCGAGATCGGAGGCTCCAACGGCTGGCGATGGGCCTTCTACATCCTTTCCGTGCCCATCGTGCTCGTCGCGGTCATCGCGTTCCGCCTGCGCGAGCCGCCGCGCGGACAGCATGAGAAGCTCGATGTGCTGGGCGAAGTGGTCGGGGACACCCAACCCGTGCCTCCGTCTCTCGAAGCGGCCTTCGCCCGCATCATGAAGATCCGCACCATGAAGATGTGCCTGATCGCCTTCTCGGCGATGGGTTTCGGGCTATTCACCGCGCCAGTCCTGGGCAACCTCTTCCTCAAGCAGGAGTACGGGCTTGACGCCTTCCGCCGCGGCCTCATCGGCACCATAGGCAGCCTTGGCGTGCTCGTCGCGCTGCCCTTTGTCGGGCGCCACTACGACCGCTTGTACCGGCGCGACCCGGCGCAGGCGTTGGCGCTGATCGGGAAGGTCATCCTGCCGGTCGCGGTGCTCGTACCGATCCAGTACTTCATGCCGAACGCCGTCCTCTGGGCCGTCTTCAGCGTGCTCGTGACGGTGCTCACCCTGAGCGCGTTCTCAATGGTCGGTCCCGTGCTCACCTCCGTTGCGCCCTACCACCTGCGGGGCCTCACCAGTGCCGTGGGTGCGATCTACCTCTTCTTTTTCGGCGCCACGGGCGGAGCGGTGCTCTCGGCCGGGCTCGACCAGGCCTTCGGCCCGCGCGCCGCGGTCCTCATCGTCATGATCCCGACCACTCTCATCGGCGCCTACATGATCGTGCGCGGCTCGCGCTACATCCGCAACGACCTTTCCCTGGTCGTAGTGGAGCTCCAGGAAGAGATGGAGGAGCACCGGCGCCAGGCGGCGGACCCCGAGTCCGTCCCGGTGCTCCAGCTCAACAACGTCGACTTCAGCTACGGGCCGGTGCAGGTCCTCTTCGGTGTGGCCTTCGAGGTGCGCCGCGGCGAGGTGCTCGCGCTGCTCGGTACGAACGGCGCCGGGAAGTCCACCGCCCTGCGCGTGGCCGCCGGGCTCGTGACGTCCGACCGGGGTGTCGTCCGGCTCAACGGCCGCACCATCACCTACGCCACTCCCGAGCAGCGCTCGCGCCTCGGGGTCCACCTCCTGCCCGGAGGGCGTGGCGTCTTCGCCGAGATGACCATCATGGAGAATCTCGAGATGGGCGGCTTCGCCTACCGGACCGATCGCGCCGAGCTGCGGCGCCGCATCGAGCGCGTGCTCGCCCTCTTCCCGGTGCTCGACGCGGCCAAGGGCCGCCGGGCGTCCACCCTGTCCGGCGGCCAGCAACAGATGCTGGCCCTGGCCATCGCCCTGCTCCACGACCCCGAAGTGCTGATGATCGACGAGCTGTCGCTCGGCCTCGCGCCGATCGTGGTGCAGGAGCTGATCGAGGTGGTGGGCCGGCTGAAGCGCGACGGCGTCACGATGATCATCGTCGAGCAGTCACTCAACGTGGCCGCCGCCATTGCCGACCGGGCCGTGTTCATGGAAAAGGGCCAGGTCCGCTTCGAGGGCGCTATCTCCGATCTGATGGAGCGCGACGACCTGGCCCGGGCCGTCTTCCTCGGGGGCGAGGTCCCGGCCTGATGCTGGCTGTCGGTTGGCTCAACTCGCAAGTCGTCTACGACGGCGTCATCCAGGGACTCGCCATCGCCGTCATCGCCGTCGGCGTCGTCCTCGTCTACCGGGCAACGCGGATCATCAACTTCGCCGTCGGCAACATGGGCGTGGTCGGCGCGGTGGTCTTGTCGCTGCTCGTCCTCCAGTACGGCGTGCCTTTCTGGGCTGCGCTAGTCATCGCGCTGATGATCGGCCTCGTCTTCGGCGCTGCCGTCGAGATGACGGTCATCCGGCGTCTCAAGAACGCGCCCCGCGTGGTGGTCCTGGTGTCGACCATCGGCATCGCGGGGCTCGCCCAGGCCATTTCCATCGAGATCCCCCAGCCGTCGGATTCGAGCGCGCACTATCCCACGGCGTTCAGCGGAGCCTGGACACTGGCCGGGATCAACGTCCGCGGCGCCGACCTCGGCGTCCTGATCCTGGTCCCGCTCAGCGTGGCGCTGCTCATCTGGTTCCTGGACCGCACCATGATCGGCAAAACGGTCAAGGCGTGCGCGTCCAATCCCTCCCTGGCCCGGCTTTCAGCGATCTCGCCGAAGCTCGTTTCGACCATGGTCTGGGCGCTGGCCGCTGTGCTATCCACCCTCTCGGTCGTCCTCATTGCGGGGGAGTCCTCGACGGCGTCCGGGATCGCCACACTCGGGCCCCAGACGCTCTCGGAGGCGCTGGCGGCGGCCGTAATCGCAGGCATGCGTTCGTTCCGGGTGGCCGTGATCGCCGCCGTCGCCATCGGCGTCATCCAGAGCGTGCTCACTTTCAACTTCTTGGCGGTGCCCGGCATCACGGACCTCCTGTTGTTCGTCGCCGTGTTCGTGGCGGTGATCTTCGCCAAGCGGGAGAGCGGTGAGGAGCAGGTCTTCGCCTTCAGTCCCCGCGCCAACCCGATCCCCGAGCGCCTGCGCTCCATTTGGTGGGCGCGCAACATCGACAAGGGCGGCATCCTCCTGCTCGGTCTCCTGGCGGTGCTCCTCCCCATCGTGGTGACGGAGCCGTCGCGCCAGCAGCTCTACACGGCGGTCCTCGCCTTTGCCATCTGTGCGTCTTCCCTGACCGTGCTGACCGGCTGGCTGGGTCAGCTGTCGTTGGGCCAGATGGCTTTCGCTGGGCTGGCGGCGCTCTTCGCCGCGCGCCTCGTCACTGACGGTGTTCCTTTCTGGGTCGCCGTCCTCGTGACCACGGCAGCGTCCGCCCTGCTCGCCTTGGGCATGGGCATCGGGTCACTGCGCGTGCGTGGCCTCTACCTTGCCGTCGTCACCTTCGTGTTCGCACTGACGGCGGAGCAGTACTTCTACTTCCTGCCGTTCTTCTCGGGCGAGTCACCCGACGGTGCGAACGTCCCCTTCCAGCCGGGCAGGTTGTGGTTCATCAACTTCTCCGGCCAGCGGGCCTACTACTACGTGGTCCTCGTCGTTCTTGCCCTCGTCATCGTCGTGCTGAGCCGCTTCCGTGACAGCGGGGTGGGGAGACGTATCAAGGCAGTGCGCGACAACGAGACGGCCGCATCCGCGTACATGGTGCCGCCGGTGCGGGTGAAGCTGCAGGCGTTCTCCGTGGCCGGTGCGCTCGCTGGACTCGGCGGCACGTTGCTCGCCGGAGCCTTCGCCAACATCGCGTTCACGGAGAATTTCTTTCTGGTCAACGACTCGCTCAATCTCGTGGCCATGGTCGTGATCGGCGGCATGGGCTCCGTCTCCGGTGCCGTGATCGGCGCAATCTTCGTCATTGGGATCCCTGCCATCGCTCCCAACAACCAGTTGGTGGGGCTGCTCACCTCCAGCATCGGGTTGTTGGTGGTGTTGCTCTATTTCCCACGCGGGCTCAACCAGGTCACCTACGGGGTACGCGACGCCGTGCTTTCGTGGGCGGACCGTCGCTTCGGGCAGCGCAAGGAGCCGGAAGCTCAGCCCCGTACGGCGGTCCTACGGCGCCGCACCGAGGAGGGCGCGCCGGTGACGGGCCCGGTCCTTGCCGTTACCGACCTGAGCGTGCGCTTCGGAGGCATCAAGGCAGTGAACGATGCGTCGATCCGGGTCGATGGCGGCGAGATCGTCGGCCTCATCGGTGCCAACGGTGCGGGCAAGTCCACATTGATGAACGCCATCGGTGGGTTCGTGACCGCGAGCGGTTCCGTAAACCTGCTCGGCGAGGAGGTGGCGGCCAGGCAGCCCGGCTACCGGGCGTCGCTCGGGCTCGGGCGGACGTTCCAAGCCGCCACGCTGTTCCCAGAGCTCACGGTGAACGAGACGCTGCTGGTCGCGCTCGAGGCGAAGAGCCGGACCGGGATGTTCTCGACGGCCTTTACCCTCCCGGGCGCACGGCGGCGCAACAAGGCAGCACAGGCCGAGGTCGGTGACCTCATCGAGTTCCTCGGTCTGGGTCCGTACCGCGATCACTACGTCAGCGACCTGTCGACAGGGACACGCCGGGTCGTCGAGCTCGCCGGCCTCCTCGCGCTGAACGCCAGAGTCCTCTGTCTCGACGAGCCGACGGCGGGCCTGGCCCAGCGCGAGACCGAGGCGTTCGGGCCCCTCGTCCGCACGATCCAAAGGGAACTCTCGGCTTCGGTGCTTCTCGTCGAGCACGACATGCCGCTGATCATGGGCATATCCGATCGCGTCTACTGCATGGAGGCGGGCAGAGTCATCGCCGAAGGACCGCCCGCCACCGTGCGCGACGACCCGAAGGTGATCGCCAGTTATCTCGGGACGGACGAGCGGGCCATCGTCCGGAGCGGCCGGACCCAGAGCACGCCCAGGGCCGAAACGACTTCCGCCTCGTGAGCGACACAGCAGGGTTTCCCGCCCTCCACAGAGGGCGCGACAACTTCACGGGCAGAGTGCCCTATTCTCGCCGGGCAGCCGGGGGAAAGGCGCGCCTTGATCGGACGCCCCCGCGCGCGTGCGGTCCCCGCCAGCTCGGGGACAAGCCCATCGGGTGGCAAAACAAGCTGGCTCCCAAACAGATCGACCCACCTGAATCTCGTGCAGACGAAAAGGACATCATGCGTAGAGCACTCATAGCCTTGGCCGGAATCTTGACGGCCGTTGGATCGAGTCCGTTGTTCCTCGGAGGGAGTGCTGACGCGGCCCAGTCGGGACAGGGCGTGACCCCCACGACCATCACGGTCGGCATCACCTACCCCGACATCGCGGCCCTCAAGGGCATCATCAACGTCGACCCCGGCAACTATCAGGTGGCCTACACGACGCTGATCAACCGGCTCAACGCCACGGGCGGCATCAACGGCCGCAAGATCGTTCCCGTGTTCGCCGCCGTCAACCCCGTCGGCACGGCCGGCGCCGCGACCGCATGCACGCAGCTCACCGAGGACGACAAGGTGTTCGCCGTGATGGGCTTCTTCCAACAGGTTGACACGGCCTGCTACGTCCAGACCCACGGCGTGCCCCTGATCGGTGCATCGCTTACGGCGGCCCAGAGCGCGGCAGCGAAGGCGCCCTGGTTCAATTTCCAGATCTCATCCAACGACCTCATCCCCAAGGAGATGGCCATCTTCAAGCAGGAGGGCGCCTTCGCCGGCAAGAAGGTGGGAGTGGTGTCCACCTCGGCCGACTCCGTGGAGAGCAGCCTCGTTCTTCCCGCCCTCAGGCAGCTGCACGTCGACGTCGTGCAGAACGCGGTGAACAGCGTGCCCGACACCGACACCGCGGCCCAGGTCGCTGAGTACGGCACGATCGCGCAGAAGTTCCAGTCGTCGGGCGTCAACCTCGTCGTGGCGGTCGGGAACGCGGGTAACGGATGGCCCTCCTCGCTCCAGCAGAACCAGAGCAGCTACACGCCGCGGTTCATCGCGACCGACTACAACGACCTCGACGCGTACACGTCCAACAAGGCCGGCCACTCCAACGCCATCCTCAAGGACGTGCTCACCGCTGGTCCGCAGCCGCCGGCCAAGGTCTGGTGGAACGACCCCGCCATGAAGAGCTGCGTCGCCGCCATCAAGAAGGCCGAACCCTCCGCCGTGATCAATAACCCCGTCACTGCAACGTCGTCCACGCCGGTCACCTGGACAGCACCTCAGACGGCGTGCCAGCAGCTGGCGCTCTTCACCGACATCGTCAAGGCAGCCGGCAAGACCCTCAACAACGAGACGTTCAAGAAGGGCGGCGAGTCGCTCACCCATGTCACGATCCCGGGTGGGGGCGGGACCTTCGACTTCGCTGGCGGCCACAATGATGGCAACGGCCCGGTGTTCGTCTACACGTGGAGCCCGTCGGCGAACAACTTCGTGCTCAAGACGACAGCGGGCTAGTTGTCGAGCTCCAAGAGGGAGTGTCTCAAGACGGACCGGCGGCCGCATCGGCCGGGGACAGCTGCGACAACCAGGCCACCATCCGCTCGATGCTCCGCAGCGCTCCAGGATCCTCCGGCTGATTGAGGTGCCCGTGGGACGTCCCGGGTTCGTACTCCACACGCACCGCGACACCGGCGGCCACGAGCTGCTCGGCAAAGCGCTCTCCGGAGGCGCGCAAAGTGTCGCGCTCGCTGTTGACCACGAACACCGGTGGCAGGCCAGAAACGTCACCGTTGCCGGGGAAGGCGTAGACGTCGTCGAAGACCGCCTCGCTGCCCGCGTAGTTCAGGTTGATGTCGCGCAGCAGCTCCGGCGTGAAGAGTCCTCCTTCTCCCTCGGCTAGCGCGGCGCGCAGAGCCTCGCTCGGCGGCGGGAGCGTGGGGTGCAGATTCGGATAGGCCAGCACCAGCGACGCCGGCATCGGGCCGGCCCCGTCGCGCAAACGTTTCGTGACGCCCGCCACCAATTGGGCGCCGACGCTCGCGCCGCCGAAGTGCA
>DATJTU010000325.1:0-3985 GCA_035503015.1 Acidimicrobiales bacterium
AGCAGAGGTCCATGAGGTTGTCCGCCGCGCTCAGATTCGACCGGGCATACAACCTGCTGACCGCAGGCAAGCTGCCAGATAGCGACCATGACTCTCTAACAAGAAGTGGTGTAGCTACCAAGCGGATTTCAAGGGCCAAGGCCCAGGCCATCGGCCAGAGACTGACCACCAGTGATCGACAAGTCCTCGACCTCCTATCAACTGTGCAGCTGGCCACGGGAGCCCAGATCCGGCGTCTGGTCTGGGGCGAAGGGGAGTCTCCATCGAGATCAGCTCGACGCCACTTGGCCAAGCTTGCGGACCTACGTGTCGTCGCTCGGTTGACCCACCGACCTGGAGGCGTGCGGACTGGGCATGAAGGATTCGTTTACCTGCTGTCGACGCTGCCTTAATTCCCCAGCGGTTCGTTCACGTAATTCCCCACCGGACTCCGGTGTCGGTTCTAGTCGATAGCGGCTCCCTTCGCTCGTCTGCGCGTGGCCAGGAGCGCGTTGAGCTGTGCGGCGAGATGCTCAGCCGAGGGCCGTCCGAGTTCGGCCGCGATGACGACAGCCTGCTCGGCGCGGCGCAGCCGGACGAGCCAGATTCGACCGGCTGGGCGTTCGTCATCGGGGATCGGCTCGTGGTCGACCTCGACGACGACGTGGACACCGCCGCGCCCACGCGCGGCAGGGCGGCACCCAGGCGAGCAGTAGATGGCGGGGCGGCCCCGACCGCCCGTCGGGACCGGGTTCTCGCACCCCGGGGCGGCGCAGATGAGCGGCGCGCTCATGACTTCTTGGCGTTGGTCGGGGCACCGGGACGTTTGTTGGGCCGGTAGGACTTGCCCTCCATGTGGATGTGGTTGGCCGAGTTGATGACCCGGTCGAGGATCGATTCGGCCACCACCGGGTTGGGGAAGAGCGAATACCAGTCCGACGCGGCCCGGTTGGCCGTGATGATGAGGGACTTGCCGCTCCGTTCGGTCACCAGCTCGTAGAGGTCGTCGGCCTGGACGGAGGTGAAGTCGCGCATGGCGAAGTCGTCGAGGATGAGCACGTGGGGCCGGGCCCAGGCCCGCAGGCGCGCCTCCCAGGTGCGATCGGCGTGGCCACCGGCCAGATCGGCCAACAGGCGCGAGGTCTTGGTGAAGACGGCCGAATATCCCGATCGACACGCCGCGTGTCCGAGGGCCTGGGCGATCATGGTCTTTCCCACCCCAACGGGGCCGTGCAAGATGACCGACTCGCCCGCTGTGACGAAGCGCAAGGTTGCGAGGTCGCGGATGTGGGCGGCGGGGATCTTGGGGTTGTAGGAGAAGTCGTAGTCCTCGAGCGTGCAGGCCTGCTCGAAGTGCGCGGCGCGGACGCGTTTGACGATGGCGGCTGCCTGGCGGCGCTCGATCTCGTCTTCGCACAGCGCCTGGAGGAACTCGACATGGCCGAGGTCGCCCGCTCTCGCCTGGGCTAGGCGGGCTTCGAAGGTCTCGAGCATCCCCGAGAGCCGCAGCGCCTTGAGGGTCGCCTCGAGCTGGTGGGTCCTCGTCATCCCGCCTCCTCGGAGAGATGGGCGAAGAGGGACTGCGCTCCGTGCAGATGCGCCGGGGCCGACGGCGCGCCGGCGTGGTGGACACCCTCGCGCTCGGTGCCCGCGGCCAGGATGCCCTTGACAGTGCGATAGGCGGGATCGCCGACGTCGAGGGCGCGCCGACAGGCGAGATCGAGTCGTTCGGCGCCGTGGCGTTCGGCCAGTCCGATCACGCCTTGGGCCGAGCGCAGGTGGTGCAGGGCACCGCCCTCGAGCAGCGAGTCGACCACTTGGGCGACCGATGACCCGAGCTCGGCGGAGCGGCGCCGGCACCACGTCGGGGTGCGCATGAAGAAGGCCACCTTGTGTGGCGGGTAGTCCTCCCAATCGGTCGAGCGTCCCCGCTCGATGCGCACGTGCGTCTTGACCAAGGTCCCCTCGTCGAAGATCTCGACGGTGCGCTCGCCCAGTCGGGCGTCGACCTGGCGGCCGAGCAGGCGCCAGGGCACCGAGTACAGCGCCTTGGCCACCTTCACGTGGCAGTCCGTCGCCACCTTTGGACGCGACCAGGTCGCCAGCTCGAAGGACAGGTGCGGGAGAGCCCTGAGCGCGGGTGCCTCGGCTGCAGCAAACACAGCGAGGGGGGAGGCACCCTCGAGGGAGCGGTGCGCACGCGTCCCGGCGACCGTGGAGCACCACTCGAGCGCACCACGCTGGAGGTGCTCGAGGTCGATCCAGTCGCGGCCGCGATAGAACGAGTCGCGGATGTAGGGCATCGGGCGCTCGACCCGGGGCTTGTCCTTAGGTTTGGCGGCGCGAGCGGGGTCGATCAGGGTCTTGTAATGGCTGGCCAACTCGCCATAGGCGCGATTGGCCTTGGGGTCGTAGATGTCGGGTTTGAGCACCCCGGTCTTGAGGTTGTCGACGACGAGGCGAGCCGGCACGCCGCCGAAGTACTCGAACGCCTCGCGGTGCGCGGCCACCCACGCCCGCTGGTCCATGGTGAAGGTCGGCCTCACGAACATGTGGCGGCTAAAGGCGAGCACCATCACGAAGGCCCACACCCTCCTCCAGCGTCCTGTCGTCGGATCGAGCAGGCGTCCGAGGTAGCCGTAGTCGATCTGAGCTTCCTCGCCCGGGTCGACCGCCGGGCGCAGCACGGTCACCTTGGCCTCGTTCGTTTCGTCGGGGAACTCCAGCCAGACGTAGCGCCGGAAGCTCGAGATGCCGACGCTCAGCCCGTGCTCGTCGCGCAGGCGCTGGTGCACGGTCGTCACCGTGTTCGTCTTGAGCATTTCTTCGATCCGCGCCCGATGCACCTCGATGCGCTCGAAGGTGCGCGAGCGGGCCCTCGGGTCGCTCAGCTCCGGGAACCAGCCGCGGACCAGTTCGGCCCACTCCTCACGGCTGAGCGGGGACGACAGCCCCGCAATGATGCCGGCCTCCTCAGCGGGCGCGATGTACTTGCGCACGGTCTTTCGGTCTGTCCCGAGGCTCTCGGCGATCACCGAGATCGGCCGTCCGGCCTGCCAGTGGACCAGGATCTCCACGATGTCGATCACGTCGAATGTTCTCCTTGCCATGTGCTCCTCGCTCGCCTGGGGGGACGAGCGACGCGGTTAGTTGGTCAAGGAGTCCGGTGGGGGGACCCTCACCCCGGGGGGTGAGGAATTACGTGAACGTTGAGGTGGGGAATTACTTGAACATCCTGCTCAACGAGTGGGGAATTACTTGAACGCCGACACCAAGCGCCGGATCCGCCTCCTCGAGCAGGAGAACGAGGTGCTGCGCCGCGCCGCTGCCTATCTGTCCCAGGGGAACCTGCCCCCAAAATAATGTACCCGCTCGTCTCTGAGCTGGCCGCTGACGGCATCCCCGTCACGGTGACGTGCCGGGTGCTCAAACTGGTCCGCCAGGACTACTACCGCTGGCTGACCGTTCCGGTCACCACCAGCGAGCTCGAGGAGGCCTATCTGGCCAACGCCCTCTTCGACGCCCACCGGGACGATCCCGAGTTCGGCTATCGCTTCTTGGCCGACGAGGTCAAAGACGACGGCTTCAGCGCCTGCGAGCGCACGATCTGGAAGGTCTGCTCGGCCAACGGCTGGTGGTCCTCGTTCGGCAAGAAGAAGACCAAGAAGACGGCCAAGGTGCACACCCCGGCCTATGACGATCTGGTCAAGCGCCACTTCAACGCCGATGCTCCCTGTTAGCGGCCTGACTTCCTGATCATCTGGAAGCCCATTTCGGCGGTGCTCTTTGCGCGTCGATTTGGCCTGCTGACCGAGCGGCTGGCGAGGATGGGCCGTCCCTGTACGCGAGGGACCCCTCCCGCCACAGTTTGGTCGCTGAGACGCAGGAGGGGTCCAAGGCGGTGTTGCCACCGATGGCCATCGTATGGTCCTGCCCCCTGTCCGTCGACGAGTACGTGGCCGCCGGGCGAAAGCTCGAGGTTCCCCGGCCGAACTGCCCGTCGTGC
>DATJTU010000326.1:0-6066 GCA_035503015.1 Acidimicrobiales bacterium
ATCGACATCACCGGGAATCGCCGGCCGCAGTCCTATTACCGCGAGATCGTCTTCGGGCTCCGCGACGATCCGTATCTTGCGGTCCGGCGTCCCGAGCACCACCGAAAGATCGCCGGAACCACACCGTGGTCGTGGAGCGACACCGTGTCGAGCTGGAGCTGGGACGGGCACGACGGCGCGCCGGTCGTCGTCGAGGCCTATGCCGATGCGGACGAGGTCGAGCTCTTCGTGAACGGTCGGTCAATGGGCACCCGCCCCGCGGGTGCGCCACACCGCTACCGGGCCGAGTTCGAGACGGTCTACGAACCGGGCAGTCTCGAAGCTGTGGCGCGTCGAGGCGGCCGGGAGGTCGGGCGCGCCACCCTGCGGTCGGCGAAGGGGCCAGTCCAGCTCGCGCTGGAAGCGGACCGAGACGTGATCGCGTCCCACCCACTCGACCTGACGTTCGTAACACTCACGCTGGTCGACGACCAAGGATCATTGCACGGCTGCGCCGATCGCTCCGTCAGCGTGGTCGTCGAGGGCCCGGGCGTGCTCCAGGGTTTGGGCAGTGCGAACCCAGTTAGTGAAGAAGGATTTCTGGGGAGTAGCTGTAGGACCTTCGATGGTCGTGCCTTAGCGGTGGTGCGCCCGACCGGACCCGGCGAGATCATGGTGACTGTCTCGGCTGAGGGCTGCGATCCGAAATCCGTCCGCATCTCGGCCAAGCTCTGAACGGAGCACTGGTGCCCTGGGAGCTCCGGTGGCATCCCTTCCGGGGGGAGTGGGTGCTCTTCACCTCGCACCGTGGCCAGCGTCCGTGGATCGGCGAGACAGCCGCACCAGTCGAGCCGGTGGCCGCGTCCGACAACGCCTTGGCGCCGGGTGGCAAGCGGATCGCCGCGACCAACCCCGACTACCGCGGGGTGTACGTCTTCACGAACGACCTACCGGTGTTCGCACCGGACGCGCCCGAGCCCGGCCGGGCCGACGATCTCTATCGAACTCGACGGGCGTCGGGAACAGCGGAGGTGATCTGCTATCACCACGATCCAGCCCGATCGCTCGCCGACCTCACCGACGACGAGGTGGAGGCCGTTGTCACGACATGGCGCGAGCGGACGGAAGCCCTCCAACGCCTGGATGACGTGGCGCACGTGCTCATATTCGAGAACCGGGGGTCGCTGGTCGGAACGTCCAACCCCCACCCGCACTGTCAGGTCTACGCTGGCCCGCTCGTGTACGCCACCATGGCGCGTGAAGCGGAAGTGGCGCGTGAGCACCACGCGCGCACGGGACGTGACATCCTCGACGACGTCGTCCAACGCGAGGAGCGGGGCGGCCGAGTGGTAAGTGAGGGCGAACACTTCTTCGCGTGCGTCCCGTGGTTTGCCCAGTTCGCCTACGAGGTTCTGATCCTGCCGCGACGGCAAGCCGCCTCACTCGTCGACCTCGACGCCGAGCGCAGTCGCTCTCTCGGGCTCGTGCTGCGCGACGTCGTGCGCCGCTACGACGCACTTTGGGGCTTTCGGATGCCGTACGTTCTCGCGGTGCATCAGGCACCCGTGGGCGAGGTTCTCTACCCATTCCATCTCGAGCTGCACCCGCCGCTGCGAGCGCCCGGCTTGCTCAAATACCTCGCTGGCCCCGAGGTAGGCGGTGGCACCATCACCAACGAGTCCGACCCCGACGAGAAGGCGGGAGAGCTTCGTGCGGCGCTCGGCTGACGAGGCGCGCGCCCTTCTTTGTGCGCTGGGCGAACATGTGCGCACATTGGTCATGGGATCCCGCGGGATGGAGATGTCGGCGGTGGCGGGCGAGACCGCGGCGGACACGATCTATGCCGTCGACCGGGTCGCCGACGATGCGCTCGTGAAGTGGTTCGAGCAGCACTGGCCGGAAGTCGTAGTCGTGTCCGAGGGCCTGGACGATCCGGTCGCGGTCGGCAGTGACGCCGAATGGATTGTGATCGTCGACACGATCGACGGCACCCGCGGGTTGATGTACGACAAGCGTTCCGCCTGGTGCCTCGCCGCGGCGGCGCCGATGGGCGGGACGTTGGCCCAGGTGGTGGCCGCAGCCATGACCGAGCTCCCGACGGCAAAGCAGCTTCTGGTCGACCAGCTGAGCGGGTGCCGTGGCCATGGGGTGAGGGGCGAGCGACGCGATCTTCGGGCGGCCACCACAGAGCCCTTGCCACTGCAGCCCTCTGCGGCGACCGACCTTGAGCACAGCTTCAGCGGTCTTGCCAAGTTCTTCCTGCCGGGAAAGGCGGAGCTGGCCATGCTCGAGGCTCAGCTGTTCGAGCGTCTCGGGTGCCGCGCCGTGTTCGACGACGAGTACCTGGCGACGGGCGGACAGCTCTACGAGATCATCGGTGGCCGGGATCGCTTCGTCGCGGACCTCCGCCCGCTCGTGACGCCAGAGGCCCACGCGTGCCATCCCTACGACGTCTGCACCTCGATGCTGCTCGAAGAGGCGGGCGGTGTTGTCACCGATCCTTGGGGATTGAGGCTCGACGCGCCGTTGGACACGGTGACACCGGTGGCGTGGGTGGGCTACGCGAACCCAGCGCTGGCCGCATGGATCGGACCTGTCCTGGCGGAGCTGGTGGATGGCCTTCAACAGGGGTAGCGCGCCCGGGCGGCTCGATCTCCTCGGTGGTGTCGCCGATTACTCGGGCGCCCTCGTGCTCGAAATCCCGACGCGCCAGTCGACGGAGGTGGTGGCCACGCCGCATCGAGCGTTCGCCGTTGGTCCGGTCGCGATGTCGCCAGAGGAAATGGAATGCCTCGCCCGGCTCCCCTATGACGAGGTGCGCCGTGAAATGGCGCCACTGCCGCGATGGACGCGCTACGTCCTAGGCGTGGTGGTGGTCCTGCTCCGTCATGGCGCCATCGATGCGACACCATTCCGGTTTGAGATCAGCTCTGACCTGCCGATGTCGGTCGGCGTGGCATCCAGCGCAGCACTCGAAGTGGCCGTGGCCCGGTGCTTGGCCGCGCAGCTCGATCCCCTGCGCATCGCCGCCCTGTGCCAAGAAGCCGAGAACCACGTCGTGGGTGCGCCTTGCGGGATCATGGATCAGGTTGCCGTCGCTGCCGGCCGGCCGGGCTGGGTGCTCCCCGTGCTGTGCCGTCCCGCTTCGCTGCAGCCGGCGGTGCCACTCCGGCCCGACCTGGAGGTGGTCGGATGGCCGAGTGGAGCGGCGCACGACGTAAGCGGCGCGTCGTACGGGCGTGCCCGTGCCGCTGCCTTCATGGGTAAACGAATAGTCGAGGACGCCACCGGCCGCACGTGGCGCTGGGTCAGCGAACTTCCCCCGGCGGAGGTGGCCAAGCTCCCTGATGTCCTCGACGGCGCTACGTTCCTCGACCGCTGGCGAGCGACCGGCGACGAACTGACCACGGTCGAACCGGGCGACTCGTATCCGGTGCGCCCCGCGACCTCGTTCGGGGCCGAAGAACACCTGAGGTCGAACCAAGCGTTAACCGCGTTGACGTCCGGCGATCTTGCAAGGCTCGGCCCGTTGCTGGAGGCCAGCGACTCGGCGTACACCACGATGGGGCTCGGCCATGCCGCCACGACCGCCGTTGTCGGCGAGGCGCTGGCAAGACCGGGCGTCTTCGGGGCGCGATCGAGCGGCGGTGGCTGCGGGGGCACGGTCGTGGTCGCCTGTCACCGCGGGGCCCTCGACGATATCGACGGCCTGATCCGCTAATCGCGAGCCGCTGTACTTTCCCGCAGGACCAATTCGGCCGGCACCACCTCGTGGTGCTCCCCACCACCGCCGTCGACAATCGATCGGAACAGGTCGACGCAGCGGCGGCCGACCTCGGCAAAGTCCTGCCGGACGGTGGTCAATGCCGGGACGAAGTAGGGGGACTCCGGCGTGTCGTCGAAACCGATCACGCTGACGTCGGCGGGCACGCGGCGACCGGCGTCGTGGAATGCGCGCATAACGCCGAGCGCCGTTTGATCGTTCGCGGCGAAGACCGCCGTCACCCCAGGCTCTGCCGCTAGCCGTTGCCCAGCCGCGTACCCGCCGCCGGCTCCCCAGTCACCGACCAGGGGAGAGACCTTCCGCGCGCCGGCTGACCGAAGCGCATCGTTCCAGCCCCGCACGCGGCCCGCGGCGTCGATCCAGTTCTTCGGACCGCGCACGTGGTGCACCGTGTCGTGCCCGAGTCCCAACAGGTGCTCGGTCGCCCGGCGTGCGCCGCCGCGCTGGTCGATGGTCACCGTTGACGCCCCGGAGGTCGGTTCGGCTCCCACGATCACGAGGGGTAGATCATGTTTCACCTCGCTCAGGGCGTCGAGGATGTTCCGCACCGGCGCGACCACGATGACACCCTCCACATGCGAGGCCCGCAGCCGGTCGAGCGTCGTGGACAAGCCCTCGCCCGAGCCGTCTAGGGTCGCGAAGCTGAGCAGATGGCCTGCCTCGTTGGCCGCCGCTTCAATGCCGAACAACATATGGGCGGGTCCGAACTGCTGTGTCTCGACGGCGATGATGCCTATGGTCCGCGAGCGTCCGCCCGCCAAGACACGGGCGGCCGTGTTGGCCTGGTAGCCGAGGGCGCCGACCGCCTTCTCGACGCGTCTACGGGTGCCATCGGCGACGCCGGGGAAGCCGTTCAGGACCCGGGAGACGGTCATGACCGACACGCCCGCCCGCGCCGCCACGTCTGCCATGACGGCTCGTTGCTGGACCGTCATGTCCTTCTGGCCTCGGCGGCCGCGCGGTAGGCGGCACGAATGCCGGCGTGATCGACGCGCTGATCGGGTTCGACCACCACACCCCGGCCGAGGCCCCAGGCCTCGCTCAAGGCGACGAAGTCCGTGCCGAGGCGCACCACCGCCGCCTGGACGGCGGCGCCAGCCGCGACCAGTTCGGGCTCTGAGGGCACCACGACGGGACACCCCATGAGGTCGGCCACGACCCTGCGATAGGCCGGGCTGAGCGCGGCGCCCCCGACGAGAAAGACGCGGCCGTGCTGCGTCCCGAGCGCCTCTGCCCCCTCGAGGAGGTTGCAGACGACACCTTCCACGGCAGCCCGGGCCAGGAGAGCCGGGGTGACATCGCTCCGAAGACCGCACAACGCTCCCGTCGCGCCGGGCCGGTTCGGGGTCCGCTCGCCGTCGAGATGCGGGACGAGTACAAGGCCGCTCGCGCCGGGCGGAGCTTCGAGCGCGAGCTGGTCGAAGAGCTCGTGATCCACGCCCAGGAGCCGCGCCACCGCGTCGGTGACCTTCGTCGCGTTCAACGTGCACACGAGCGGCAAGAAGCGGCCCGTGGCGTCGGCGAACCCCGCCACCGTGCCTGTCGGGTCTTCGCTGGGCGCGTCGCTCACCGTGTAGGCGGTGCCGCTCGTGCCCAGACTCAGGACGAGATCACCGGGCCGCACACCCAGGCCAAGCGCGGCCGCCATGTTGTCCCCCGTGCCGGGTGCGACGAGTGCGCCGCTCCCCGGCCACTCGCCTGCGATGCCGTCCGGTTCCAGCACCTGAGGGAGGAGGACTTCCCACTCGACGTCAGTGGCGACCAGTTCCAGCAGATCTGGGCGGTAGCGACCCTCGCGCGGCGACCAGTAGCCCGTGCCGGATGCATCGCCACGGTCGGTGGTGTGGCGACCCGTGAGACGCATGCTGAGCCAATCGTGTGGCAGCAGCACCGCGGCCGCCCTCTGGAGCACCCCGGGTTCGCAGCGCTGTAACCAGCGCAATTTCGAGATGGTAAAGCTCGCCAACGGCACGCTGCCGCACGCCGTGGCCCAGGCCTGCGCCCCGCCCGGCAGGGCGGCGAGGAGTTCGTCCGCATCCGGCGCCGACTCCGTGTCGTTCCAGAGCTTGGCGGGTCGCAAAGGATCGGTGTCCGGTCCGGCGACCACGAGCCCATGCTGCTGAGCCGCGAACGCGACGGCGACGGGATCGATCGCCGGCCGCGCTTGGGCGAGGGCTTTTTGGAATGCCTCTTCCCAGTCCCTGGGGTCTTGCTCGCTCTTCGGCGGAGTGGTCGCTCGGTGCGGCGCCCGCCCGGAGGTTTGCACGGCACCGGTCTCGAGGTCCCGAACCTGCACTTTGCAT
>DATJTU010000327.1:0-6670 GCA_035503015.1 Acidimicrobiales bacterium
GACGCGGTCGCCGGGCGCGAGCACGGCGAAAGGCGGGTGTTCGAGCGAGAAGAGGGGGAAGCCGGTCCGCCCGATCAGGTTCCACCCACCGGGTGAGGGCGTCGGGTAGACGGCGGCGTGGCCGCCTGCGAGCGCCACCGAACCGGCTGGGACGGCCGGGCGTGGCTCCGCACGACGGGGCACGCGCTGGAGCGGAGCGGGCAGGCCGTCGAGGTAGGCGAAGCCGGGAGAGAAGCCGACAACGGCGACCGTGAGCTCGTGGGCGGTCAGCTGCGCCACCACGTCGCCGGTCGAGCAGCCGCTGCGTGCAGCGACCTCGTCGAGATCGGGCCCGTCGAAGGCACAGGGGATCGTCACCGGCCGGCCGTCGGCGGGGGTCGCGGGCTCGGCGCCTGCGGCGAGGACACGCTCCACTGCGTCGCGCACGGTCGCCAGGTCGACGACAGGGTCGGTGAGGACGACGCCCACGGTGGCGAAGCCGCAGACGACTTCGACGGCATGCTCCGCGGCGTCGCGCCCGCACGCCGCGACGAGCGCCGGCGCCAGCGCGGCGGCCAAGGCGCGGGCAGCGGCGGCATCGCGCACGCCGACCAGCAACGCACGCTCGCCGAGCACCCGGGTCTCGCCCGTCGGGATGGACGGGGTCACGCGGGAACGGGGGCGCGCACCTCGATGCCGGCGTCGGCCAGCACGCGGCGCACCGCCGTCACGATGGCGACCGCGGCCGGCGAGTCGCCGTGCGTGCACAGCGTGTCCACCCAGCGGGTGAGCACGCTGCCGTCGCTCGCGACCACGGCGCCCCGGGCGAGGCTGAGGGCCTGTGCCGCGGCCGCGTCGGGGTCGTCGAGGACCGCCCCCGGCTGGTGCCGGTCGACCAGGCTGCCGTCGGGCAGGTAGGCGCGGTCGCAGAACCCCTCCTCGTACGCGCCGATCCCGTCGCGCAGCGCCATGCCCATGGCGTGGCACCCCGAGCGCAGCACCAGCGGCACGCGGTCCCCGAAACAGTCGCGCACGGCGTCGCGGAACGTCTCGTAGATTGCACCGCCTTTGGCCACCTCTCCATAGAGCGCGCCGTGCGGCTTCACCGACTCGACGGACGTGCCCGCGTCTCGGCACACCCGGTCGAGCGAGCGCAGCTGGGCCGACAACGAATCACGCAGCGCGCCGCGGTCGATGTCCATCGGCTCGCGCCCGAACCCCTCTCGGTCGGGGTAGGAGGGATGCGCGCCGATCCGGACCGAGTGCGCCAACGCGGACGCCACGGTCGCCGCCATCGTCTCCTCGTCGCCCGCGTGCACGCCGCAGGCGACGTGCGCCGTCGTCACCAATTCGAACAGGGAGCGCTCGATCTCGATCCCCGCCGCGTCGGCTGCCTCGCCCACGTCCGCGTTGAGGTCGATCGTCCGGTTGCGGGCCACCCCTCAGCCCGCCTCGAGCCGCTCCACCACCACTCCGTCGCGGTAGACGACCCGCTGGTGCCGCCGGGTCGGCACCCTGGTGCCGCCGATGATGGAGCCGGTCATGTTGAGGGGGTCGGCCCCGGCCACCACGACTTCCTCCCCGTCGGCGCGGAGGCGGTGCACCTCGCGCAATTCCTCGAAGGCCTCCGGCAGCGCGTACTGCTCCCCGGAGAGGCCCGCGACGAAGCGGCCACCCAGGGCCACCCCGCGCGCCTCGAGTCGCCGCAGCGCCCACACCACCTCGCGCCAGGGCACCTTGAAGGACTCGCGGCTCCACAGCTCCCAGGCGACCACGCCCCAGCGCGCCAGCAGCTGGCAGGCGACCGTCTCGGCCAGCTCCTCGTTGCCGGGGGTGAGAACGCCGTCGTCCACCGCCGGCACGCCCAGCACCTCGGGACCGGGCAGCAGTGACCAGCGCCCCTCACCGATGCCAGACCCGGCGGGCGCGCGGCGGCGAGCGAGACGGCTGGAGGCAGGGCGGCCCGAAGCGACGCGGCCGGAGGGACGCCGCACCGTGCGGGTGCGCCAGCGGTCGCGCGCGGAGAGCAACGACCGTACGGCGGAGAACGCGTCCGCCGTGACGAGGCCACGGGCCACCAGGTCCCACAGCCCCTCGTCCACCTCGGCGGGCAAGCGGCCGGTGAGCGGTGCCAGTTCGGGGCGGAAGCACGCGCCGCGGGTGCGCAGCGCGGCGAGGACGTCGGCCGGCGCCCCGACGTCGGGCTCGGGCGCGCTGGCACCCGCGCGCACCGCCCGCAGCATCGGCACGAGGTCGTCGCGCACGACGAAGGCAAGTGGCGTCGCCGGTGACGGGGTGCCGCTGCGCCCGGTGCGCTCGGGCCGGGGCGTGAGACGCGCCCAGGCGATCTCGCCCGAGAGGCACAGCTCGTCGAGCCAGCGCGGGTCGTACCCCTCGACCCGGGCCGGGAGGATCTGTGCCTCCCACTCCGACGCCGGCGCCTCGATCCCTTGGAGCTGCTCGAGCACCTCGAGGAGGCCGGCCCGACCCTGCACGCGGTGCGCCGGCGTGGCGTGCTGCCAGCGGGTGAGGAACCGCACGTAGTCGGCGATGGGCACCGGGTCGACCATCCCGCGCCGGCGACTACGGCTCGCGCCGTGGAGCCGCGCCAAGAGGTTGCGGGCGCACCAGCGCCCGTCGGGCAGCTCGATGGCAGCGCCGCGCGCCTCGAGGCGCGCCAACGCCGTGCGCGCGCGGGCCTCGCCCAGCGGCGCGCCGTTGGGCGCGCCCGCGGGCAACGGGGCGTCGGCGACGAGGTCGGCCACCGTGACGGGTCCGGCGAGCTGGAGGTGGCCGGCCACACACGCGGCCGCTGCGTCGTCGTCGTGCCCGAGTGCCGCGGCGCTGTCCTGACGCTCTGTCGCGACCCAGCAGCCGTCGCGCCGTGCGGCGCGTCCGTCCGCGGCCAGGTCGTCGAACCAGCGCGCCCACGCGTCGACGGGGCGCGCGGCGACCAGCGAGAGCAAGAGGTCGTGCAGCTCGTCGGCGTCGCGAGGGCGCGGGTTGACCTGGTCGAGCACCATGGCGACCGCATCGGGATCGAGCGGCGCCATCTCGTCGACCGGCACCGGGAGCCCGTCGGGCCCGAGCTGGCCGAGGCCACGCCGCAGCGAGAGGGCACGGGTCCGGCGCTCCTCGAGCGGCGCGTCGTCGAGATAGGTGTAGGGGCGGCCGCTCAAGATCGCGTGCGAGAACGGCGACGGCTCCGAGGACTCGACCGTGTGCACGGCGATCGCACCCGACTCGACCTTCGACCACACGTCCACGAGACCCTCGACCGAGAGGCCTTCGTGCAGGCAGTCGTCGACCGTCTGGCGCGCCAGCACGTGGTCGGGCACCCCGACCGGCCCGGGCGGCGCGTTCTCCTGGCAGGCGGCGAGCCCGGGCCACACGGCGGCGAGGAGGTCGTCGGCCTCCATGCGCTGGAGGTGGATGGGCCGGCGCTTGCCTCCGTTCATGCGGGGCAGCACGAGCGCGCGCGTCAGGTTCCAGCGCCAGCGCGCTCCGAGCATCGGGTGCAAGAGCACGGCCTGGGTCAGGACCTCAGGCGCCTTCGCGCTCGACAACATCGACTGGACCCGCGTGAGCGGGAAACTGTGCTGGGGGCCGAGCGAGAGGACGACCGTGTCGTCGTCGGCCGCCGCCTGGAGCTCGAAGTCGAACGAGACGCAGAAGCGCTTGCGCAGCGCGAGGCCCAGCGCGCGGTTGATGCGGCCGCCGAAGGGCGCGTGGATGATGAGCTGGGAGCCCTCGCTGTCGTCGAGGCACCGCTCCACGACGATGCGGTCGCGCGTCGGCAGGTGGCCCAGCGCCTGGAGGCCGGCGGCGCAGTAGGCAACGACCTGCTGGGCGACCTCCACCGAGACGCCGGCGTGTTCACGCAGGTACCGGCGCGCACCGTCCCCGTCGCCGTCGGCCAGGAGCGGCTCGAGCGCGGCACGCAGGTCGCTCACCGCCTCGGACAGCTCCGCCGTCCGGGCCGGCGCTTCGCCGAGCCAGAAGGGGATCGTCGGCGGCAGGTCGCCCGCGTCGTGCACGCGGACCGTGCCGACCTCGACCTTCGCCACCCGCCACGAGTGGGTCCCGAGCAAGAAGATGTCGCCGGCCGTGGCCTCGACCGCGAAGTCCTCGTGCACCGAGCCGACGGTCACCCCGTCGGGATCGAGGACGACGCGGTAGTCGCCTGTCTCGGGGATGGCACCGCCCCCGGTCAGCGCGGCGAGGCGGGCGCCGCGGCGGGCCCGGAGCCGCCCGTTCACCGCGTCGTGGTGCAGGTGCGCACCTCGGCGGCCGCGCCCTGTCTCGATGCCCCAGCTGACGAGCGCGACGACCTGGTCGAAGTCCTCCCTCGACAGGCCGGCGTACGGCGCGGCCTGCGTCGTCATCGACCACAACGCGTCGACGTCGCGCTCGTCCGTCGAGGCGACCTCGGCGACGAGCTGTTGGGCCAGCACATCGAGCGGGGCGACCGGCGGTTGGAGGAGGTCGAGGCGGCCCTCGCGCACCGCCGCCAGCAACGCGGTGCACTCGACGAGCTCGTCGCGGGTCGTCGGGTAGAGCCGGCCGGCAGGGGTGCCGTCGCGATGGTGGTTGGCCCGGCCGACGCGCTGGAGGAAGGTGCCGATCGCGCGGGGCGAGCCGATCTGGCACACCAGCTCGACCGGCCCGACGTCGATGCCGAGCTCGAGTGACGCCGTCGCGACCAGCGCACGCAGGTCGCCCGAACGCAGCCGGGTCTCGACGATGCGCCGACGCGCGGCCGAGAGGCTCCCGTGGTGCGCGGCCACCAGCAGCGACTCGTCGACGTCCCCGCCCTGGCCGGGCTCGTCGGCGGCCAGGCGCTCGGCCAGCTGGTGCGCCACGCGCTCGGCCATCTTGCGGGTGTTCACGAAGATCAACGTGGTGCGGTGGTCCCTCGTGTGCTCGGCGATGCGGTCGAGGATGTCGGACATCTGCCCGCCGCTCATCACCGCCTCGAGCTCGGTGGAGGGGAGCTCGATCGCCACATCGAGGTCGCGGGCGTGGCCGCAGTCGACGATGACGGTCGGCGGGCGGTCGTCGTGCACCCCCGAAAGCAGGCGGGCGACCATGTCGAGGGGGCGCTGGGTGGCCGACAGCCCGATGCGCTGGAGGTGCCCCCCGCTCTCGCTCACCAGGGCGTCGAGCCGCTCGAGGCTGAGCGCCAGGTGGCTGCCGCGCTTGTCGCGGGCCAGCGTGTGGACCTCGTCGATGATCACCGTGCGCACCCCGCGCAGCAGCGCACGCGAGGACGGCGCCGTGAGCAACAGGTAGAGCGACTCGGGCGTCGTCACCAACAGGTCCGGGGAGTTCTTGCGCATGGCGACGCGCTCGGCCGGCGGGGTGTCGCCGGTGCGGACCGCGACGCGCAGGCCCGGATCGGGGTAGCCCAGCCGGGCGGCCTCCTCCCGGATCTCACCGAGGGGGATGTGGAGGTTCTCGTGGACGTCCACCGCCAGGGCGCGCAGTGGCGACACGTAGAGGACCTCGGGAGCGCCACCGGTACGCTCGCCGGCCTCGGCGGCGCGGTAGGCGGCGTCGATCGCGACGAGGAAACCGGTCAGCGTCTTTCCGGACCCGGTCGGCGAGGCGACCAGCACGTCGCTCCCCGCCGCGATGGCGGGCCAGGCGCCCGACTGCGGGGGCGTCGGACCGGCCGGGAACCGGCGCGCGAACCAGCTCGCCACGGCGGGATGGAACAGCGCCTCGGGCGACCCGGGGGCGGGCCCGCCGGGCGCGGGGAGCACGTCGGTCACACTTGGCACCCTCCTATTCCACCAGGATGTCGTGACGTCCACGCCGCCAAGGCCGGACGGCCAGGCTCAGGACCCCGTCGGGGCGGGTGCGGCAGCCAGCTCCTGGGACGTCCCGGCGTAGCGGTCGAGGACGTCTGCCACCTCGGCCCGCCCCTCCTCGATCAGTGTGGCCGTGGCCGAGAAGTCCCGGTACTGGCCGGCGGGCTCTCCCCCGCCGCTGAACACGACGACCTCGACCCCGGGCGGCAGGGCGGCGAGCTCACGGACGAAGCGCGCGTGCACGGCCACGAAGAACGCCGTCAGGGCGGCCTCGGCCGGGCGTCGCGGCGGGGGCGGGTGGTAGTGCAGCGGTCCGCACAAGAGGACGTAGATCCGGGTGCAGCCGGCGGCCAGCGCACGGCTGATGGGCACGTTGTTGACCACGCCGCCGTCGACGAGGACGTCGCCGTCGATCGTCACCGGCGGGAAGATCGACGGGATGGCCGACGAGGCCAGGATGGCCTCGACCGCGGGCCCGTGGGCGATCCAGCGCTCCCGCCCGTCGGTCAGCGACGTCGTGACGACCTCGACCGGGATCGTGGCGTCCTCGAGGTTCTCGTAGTCGATGCCCGCCTCGATGATCGCCCGCAACCCGGTGTTGGCATGGACCGCAGGCCGCTTCTGCAAGAAGGCCCACGGACCGTCGAACGTCCCGCGGGGGAAGATGTCGGTGCCCCTCACGCGGAGCCAGACGGATGCCATCCGCTCCACGCCTTCGAGCGTGGGGGACCCCGCGTACGCCGCGCCGTTGATGGCCCCGACCGAGGCGCCGAAGACGCGGTCGGCGCGGATGCCGCGCCGGATCAGTGCTTCGAGCATCCCGACCTGGACCGCGCCGCGGCTGCCGCCGCCCGCCAGCACGAACGCAGTGCGCGCGG
>DATJTU010000328.1:0-6289 GCA_035503015.1 Acidimicrobiales bacterium
GCCGCCCCGAGCACCTCCATCGCGAGGTCGCCCAGCGCCTGCGCGTGCTCGGAGAACGAGAGCTTGAACACCGAGCCGCCGATGCCGGGGACGCCGGTCTGGGCGGCCTCCGACACGTTGCGCTTCGTCAACGCCCACAGCGCGTCGAACGCGGCGCGCAGGTGCCCGATGCGGAGCTCGAGGTCGGAGCGGTCGTGCGTGAGGAGCCCGAAGCGCGTCGCGATGTCCGCGACCTCGCCCAAGAGCCGCTTGGCCTCGAGCAGCTCACCCACGAAGGCCGTGCCGCGCTCGAAGGAGAGCGTGACCATCGTGACGCGCCAGCCGTCGTTCTCCTCGCCGACCCGGTTGGCCACCGGGACGCGCACCTCGTTGAGGTAGAGCTGCGCGAACTCCGTCGTCCCCTCGATGGTGCGCAGCGGCGCGATCTCGATCCCCGGCGACGACATCGGCATGATCAGCCAGGAGATGCCCTTGTTCCCTTCGGCGCCGGTGCGCACGAGCAGCTCGCAGAAGTCGGCCACCTCGGCATGCGACGTCCAGATCTTCGAGCCGGTGACCACGTAGTCGTCACCGTCGCGCACGGCCCGCGTCCGCAGCGAGGCCAGGTCGCTCCCGGCGTCGGGCTCGCTGAAGCCCTGGCACCAGACCTCCTCCCCACGCAGGATGGCGGGCAGGTAGCGCTCGCGCTGGGCCGGGGAGCCCTCGGCGATGATCGTCGGCCCGGCGTGCAGGAGGCCGACGAAATTGACGCCGACGTAGGGCGCGCCGGCGCGCTCGCACTCCTCTTTGAAGATCAGCTCCTCGACCGGCGACGCGCCGCGTCCGCCGCCCTCGGCGGGCCAGTCCACGCCCGCGTATCCCGCGTCGTAGAGGGTGCGCTGCCAGGCCAGGTCGTAGGCGCGCCGGGCGGGCCAGTCGTCGTGCGGCGGGGGCGGGCCGACCGACGCGAGCGTGGCGGCCAGCCAGGCGCGCAGTTCCGCGCGGAAGGCCTGCTCGGACTCCGTGTAACGCAGATCCATGCCGTCAGGTACGGCGAAGGCGACGCGGGAACGGAATCAGACGGGGAAGTCCAGTCCGAACAACTTGATGGCGTTGCCGCGCACGATCTTGCGACGCTGCTCGTCGGTGAGGTCCGCCATCTGCTCCTCGGCGATCTCGCGCGTGCGCGGCCACGTCGAGTCCGAGTGCGGGTAGTCCGACTCGTAGGTGATGTTGTCCTCCCCGATCTCGTCGACCGAGCGCAGCCCGTGGGCGTCATCGAAGAAGCAGCCCCACACGTGGCCGGGGAAGTAGCTCGACGGCTTCTCGGGGACGATGTCGGCGACGCCGCCCCAGCCTCGGTTGTCCTCCCACACGCGGTCGGCGCGCTCGAGGATATAGGGGATCCAGCCGATCTGGCCCTCGGAGTAGGCGACCTTGAGGTCGGGGAAGCGGACGAAGACGCCGCTGAAGAGGAAGTCGACCAGCGAGAAGGTGGCGTTGGTGTGGGTCAGCGTCGAGCCGACGGCTGGCGGCGCGTCCGGCGACGTCGAGGGCATCTTCGACGACGAGCCGATGTGCATGTTCACGATCGTCTGTGTCTCGGCGCAGGCGCGGAAGAACGGGTCCCAGTAGTGGTCGGGGTCGTGCACGCTCGGCAGGCCGAGGAAGGGCGGGATCTCGCTGAAGCACACCGCGCGCACGCCCCGCGCCGCGTTGCGGCGCACTTCTTCTGCCGCCAGCTCCGCGTCCCACAGCGGGATCAGGCAGAGCGGGATGAGCCGCCCGGCCGTGTCGGCGCACCACTCCTCGACCATCCAGTCGTTGTACGCCTTGACGCACAGGAGCCCGAGCTCCTTGTCCTGGGCCTCGGTGAACGTCTGGCCGCAGAAGCGGGGGAAGGTCGGGAAGCACAGCGCCGCCTCGATGTGGTTGGCGTCCATGTCGTCGAGCCGGGGCTTGACCTCGTAGGAGCCCGGACGCATGTCCTCGTAGGTGACGCCCTTCATGGTCACCTCGTCGCGGGGCACGCCCACCGCGGAGTCGACCCGGAGCAGCGGGCGCTTGAGGTCCTCGTAGTACCACCAGTCGACCGGCGCCCCCTTCGAACCGGGCTTCACCTTGAGCTGGCCGCCGCGGAACTCGACTTCGGGCATCGGGGCGCGCACCACCCGCGGCCCGACCTCGAGGTACTTGGAGGGGAGGCGGTCCTGCCACACGTTGGGTGGTTCGACGACGTGGTCGTCGACCGAGATGATCATCGGCAGGGGCTCAGGCATGAACATCGAGCGTAGCTCGCACCTGACGAGGCGTCAGAAGCGCGTCCGCCCAGTCCGGCGCCTCAGCTGGGGCGCCTCAGGCGAACACCTCGGTGAAGAGGTCGAGCATCGCCTGCCACGACCGCCGGTCGGTCTCAGCGTCGTAGGCGATCCCCGGCAGGTCGACGCCGCTCGCCCGGGGGTTGGTGAAGGAGTGCACCGCGCCGCCGTACACGACGAGCTGCCAGTCGACCCCGCCCGCCCGCATCTCCTCTTCGAACTCCCGCCGCTGGGCGTTGTCGACGATCGGGTCGTCGGCGCCGATGAGGGCGAGGACCTTGCCGCGGATGTCGGCGGCGTCCTCGGGCCGCGCGGTGCCGAGCCCGGCGTGGAAGCCCACGGCCGCCTTGAGGTTCGCCCCGCCCCGGGCCAGCTCGAACGAAAGCGTGCCGCCGAAGCAGTACCCAATCGCCGCCAGCCGGTCTGGATCGGTGCGCGGCTCGGCGGCCAGGATGTCGAGCCCGGCCATGCCGATGGCACGCACCCGCAGCGGATCCGCGCGGAACTCGCCGATGCGCGCCATCATCTGGTCGCGATCGGGGAGGGGTGTGCCGCCGCCGTGGTAGTCGAGTGCAAACGCCACGTACCCGAGCTCGTCGGCCAGCCGCGCCGCGACGGCGCGTGCGTGGTCGTCGAGACCCGGGCCTTCGTGCGAGACGAGGACGCCGGGGCGCCGGCCCGTGCCGTCGGGCAGGGCGAGAGTGCCGATCATCGTGCTGCCGTCGGCCTCGTAGGAGATGTCGCGGGTGGATGCCATCGCCGCAACGTATCGCCTGACACGCCAGGCCATACTGGCTCCGTGCGCGCGGAACTGGGCCGGCGCCGGAAGATGACACGTCCGGCAGGGCTGCTCGCGTTCTTGGCGCCCTTGGCGCTGGGCGCGTTGGTCCTTTCGTCGTGCAGCTCGAGCCCGTCCACGCCGACGGCGACGGGCTCGAAGAGTCATCACACCTCCACGACGACCACCGGGAACAGCGGGTCGACCGCGACGACGGCGACGCCGAGCTCGACGCTCGCGCCGGTCGCCACGTCGGGGCCGCTGCAGGCCGGGTCGCCCATCGCGTTGCCGTTCTCCGCCGACCGCGTCACGGCGGCCGAGAGCCCCGACGGTGCCGTCTTCGTGGCCCCCCAGGACCCGACGAACCCTGCTCCGGCGGTGGCGTGGGTCGTCGACGGCAACGGCCCGGCGGCCGTCGCCGAGCACGTGGCCGACGGCATCGCCGCCATGACGGCCGACACCACCAATTTCTACGTGGCGACGTACTCGAACGTGTACGCGTTCAACCGCGCCAATGGCAACCAAGACGGGCAGTGGTCCATGCCGACCGTGAACGCGGCCAACAGCTCGGACAGCAACCTCGTCGCGCTCGACGCGGTCGCTGGCGTGGTGCTCGTGTCGGTGACGCAGGGCGACACGGTGCGCGTGTACCGGATCTCGCCGTCGTCCTCGGCGCGACCGCGGCTGGTCCTGCAGGGCCTGAGCGTCGCCATCGGGCCCGACGGCTCGATCTACTACGAGGACACCACACATCATCTCACCGTGCGTCGCCCCAACGGTTCGACCAGCACCGGCCCGGCGCTGGCCGACACGCCCAACGGGCTGGGTGGGGGCGTGCAGTATCTCGACGTCGTGGCCAGCGGCACGGTGTGGGTCAGCGAACCGGCCGGTCAAGGCCTCGATGCGCAGTACACGACCTACGACGCCGCCACGCTCGCCACCATCGGCTCCTACACCGGCTCGGTCACGAACAGCGTCGTCGACAGCGCAGCCGGGCCGCTCGCGCTCGAGCAGGGAGGGGCGAGCCCGAGTTGCCCGCAGAACCCGCAGCCGGTCCCGTCGGCGTGCGTGGTGCGCGTCGATCCGCACGGCACCCTTTCGGACGCCGTCTCCGTCGGTGCCGCCGTCACCCTGCTCGGACCGGCACCCGCGGTCGTCACGGCTGACACGTCGACACAACAATTCGACCTGGTGCGCCTGTCGTAGCGGGGGCCACGCGGCGCCCGACCGGGACGCGCGCCGTCTAGTAGTGCATCGACACGCCGCCGTTGGGGCTCACCAACTGGCCGGTGACGAAGCTGCTGGCGTCCGCAGCGAGATAGAGCACGCAGAACGCGATGTCCGCTGTCTCGCCGACCCGGCGCAAGGGAGCAGACTTCGCCATCGGCGCCAGCACCGCCTCCTTGGTCTGCTCGTCGACGGTGCCGTCGGGGTTCGTGTAGTAGCGCGCCGTCATGTTGGTCGGGACGAAACCCGGCGCGACACAATTGACCCGCACGCCGTGCTTGCCCACCTCGAGGGCCAGCGTCTTGGTGAGCTGGGCCACGCCGGCCTTGGTGATCGCGTAGGGGCCGATGCCTGCCGCGGGCGCGAGCACTGCCGCGGAGGCCATGTTGACGATGGACCCGCCGCCCTGCGCCACCATCGCCTTCCCGGCGGCCTGACATCCGTAGAGCACGCCTTTGAGGTTCACCCCGACGATGCGGTCGAACTCCTCGGGGTCGACGTCGAGGATCTTGGCGTCGATCATCATCCCGGCGATGTTGCACATGACGTCGAGGCGGCCGTGGCGCGCCGAGATATGCCCCACGAGGTCGTCCGCCGCGCCGGCGCGGGACACGTCGAGCTCCGCGCTCTCGGCACGTCCGCCCGAGCCGAGGATGGAACTTGCGGTCTCCGATGCGGTGGTCGCGTTGATGTCGGCGCACACGACGGTCGCGCCCGCGCCGGCGAGCACCTCCGCCGTCGTGCGCCCGATGCCGCTGCCGGCTCCGGTGACGAGGGCCACGCGGCCCGTCAGGCTGAACGCATCCTGGACGCTGCGAGCTGTTTCCACGCGCGCACCTTAGGCGGCGCGGTCGGCCTCAGGCGGCGACGCCCTCCACCGCGAGCAGCGCGCGCTTGACCGGCAAGCCGCCGCCGTAGCCGCCGATGCCGTTGCTCGCCAGGACGCGGTGACACGGCACGATGATCGGGACGGGATTGCGTCCGTTCGCCTGCCCGACGGCGCGCGGGCCGTTGGGGCGACCGACCCGGCGGGCAAGCTCGCCGTAGCTGATCGTCTCGCCGTAGGGGATGCGCTGCAGCTCTGACCACACCGCCTGCTGGAACGGCGTGCCGTCGAGCTCCAAGGGGACGTCGAAGTCCCGGCGCTCGCCCGCGAAGTACTCCTCGAGCTGGGTCGCGGTCTCCTTCAGCACCGGCGGCACGTCGTCGACGTCGTTGCGGCGGTGGCGCTGCTCGCGGGGGAGCCAGAGCCCGATCAGCACGTCACCGTCGCACTCGAGGACGAGCGTGCCGATCGGCGATTCCAGCGGCATCGTGGTGGTGGGCGTGGAGACCGAAGGGGTTCGGGTGGTCGTCATGCTGCACGTCCTTTCATCTGTGTCGTCTTCGTCGGCGTCTTCTTGTTCCGCGGCTTGGCGAGGGCGGCCGCCGGGAGCGACCACAGGTGCGCCATGGCGTAACTCCGCCAGGGGCGCCACGCCTCGCCCGCCGCAACGAGCTCCTTGGGGTCGTCCGGCAAGCCGAGGAACGCCGCGCCGCGCCGGATGCCCAAGTCGGTCGGCATGAAGGCGTCGGCGTCGCGCAGCGCCCGCATGGCCACGTACTCGGCGGTCCAGGGCCCGATGCCGGGCAGGCGCACCATCGAGTGGCGCAGCTCGGCCGGATCGGCGCCGGGGTCGATGACGACCTCGCCGGACTCGACCGCTTCAGCGAGCGCGACCAGCGCACGCCGGCGTCCCGCGGGCATGGCGAACGCTCCGGGATCGCGCCGCGCGAGCTCTGCCAGCTGGCTCGGCGTCGGGAACAGGTGCGTCACGCCGCCGTCCGGTGCGGGCAGCTCGTCGCCCGCCGCGTGCACGAGGCGCCCGGCGACGGTGCGGGCGCCGGGGACCGAGACCTGCTGGCCGATCACCGCGCGCACGGCGAGCTCGAACCCGTCGACCGCGCCCGGCACGCGCCGGCCCGGGTCGCGCCGGACGATCGGGCG
>DATJTU010000329.1:0-4794 GCA_035503015.1 Acidimicrobiales bacterium
CGGCCCGCCGCAGCACCGCTGCAGCCGACGACACGGCGCGGTCGCCGTTGCCCTCGTCGTGGAGGAGCATGCGCACCCCCACCTGGCCGTCCGCGCCCTCGTAGGCAGCGCCGTCCACCCGGAACGGACCCACCTTGCCGCGGGCGAGGAACATCACGTGCCAGCTCTGAACTTGCAGCGACCGCGTGCCCGTACGGACGGCTGCAAGGTCGACCGCCGCGGTCTCGAGCACGACGTGCTGGGGCCCGATGTGCAGGGCGGCGTCGGGCGACGCGAACTCGCTCCGCAACTCGGGGAGCACCCAGTGGCCGTCAGCGCGTTGCGCGGCGCCGAAGACCTGCCAGAGCGGCGGGAGGTCAGGCGAGTCCTCAATCACCAGCTTGGAGTCCTCGACGTCCATGCGCGCCAAACCCTCGGGCGGTGTCCCGATCGACGCGCCCTGTCCCTCGATGAAGGCCAGCACGCGGGCGTGGTCGGCGGCGTCGACGATCAGGCAGCGCCCGTAGCCCATCGTCCGGCCCTGGTGGATCGACCCCGAGCCGAGCACCTCGAACGTGTCGACGCCGTAACCGGGATCGATGATCTGCACCGAGGCGATCACCGGGTTGGGGACCGCGACCAGGTCGGTCTGCCCGCCCTCGGGTGAGGAGATGGCGAGGGGCGCCACCATGAGCCCGCCCGCGTCGTTGCGCATGTCGCGCCGGATGCGGACCGTGTTGTCCTCGGGTCCGAGATTCATGGAGGAGTGGTTGCGGCCGATGTAGCGGTAGCTCAGCAAGCCGGACCACCGGCGCTCGAGCTCGGCCCGGTACGCCTCCGGATCGTCCGCCAGCTCCCTGATGTCGCGCGGACCCTCGCTCACGTCGCCCTCCTCCTCGTCGCGGTGTCACCCGTGGCGCAGCACCGCCCGTAGCCCTCGCACCTCTCACATCGCCTCGTACTCGACGGTCACGGTCTCGCTCTGCGGCAGGCTCTGGCAGGTCAGGATCCAGCCCTCGTCGACTTCCTCGGGCGTCAGCGCGTTGTTGACGCGCATCGTGACGGCGCCTTCCTTCAGGAACGCCATGCACGTGGCGCAGTTGCCCGATTCGCACGAGAAGGGCGGCCGCAGCCCGCCGCGCCGAGCGGTCTCCAAGAGCGTGTCGCCCGTCTGGTAGCGGATGACCTGGGTCTTGCCGTTGAGGGTGACGGTGACCTCGGCGGGGGTGCCCGCTCGCTCGCCGCCGGCCGCGCCAGCCGTGCCACCCGCTGCCCCCGCGGCGGCACCTCCGTCTGCGCCGCTCCCTGCGTCGGCGACGGCAACGGTGAGCGCCGCGTCCTTCTCCTGCTGCTCGACGAGGAAGCGCTCGATGTAGATGCGGTCCTCTCCCACGCCGAGGCCCCGCACCGCCGTCTCGACCAGGTCCATGAACGGCGCGGGCCCGCACACGTAGACGTCGGCGTCGAGCGCGCCGCACTCGCGCGCGAACCCCGCCACGTCGTCGGCACCCAGGAAGCCCCCGTCGGTGTCGAGGTGGTGGCGCACGTCCAGCCGTCCCGGGTACGCGGCTGCGAGCCGCCCCAGTTCGTCGTCGAAGATCACCGACCCGCGCTCGCGGTTCGCGTAGAGGAGGCGGACCGGGCGCGCCGTCGCCGCCAGCACCTCCTTGGCGATCGACATGACCGGCGTGACACCGCTGCCCGCGCAGAATCCGAGCACGGGCCGCGCCGTCTCACGAGCGGCGTCCTGGGGGCAGAACACGCCGGCGGGCTTGGTCAGCTCGAGCACCGTGCCCTCGGTCACCGCGTCGAGCAACCAGTTCGAGACGACACCGCCGGCGACACGCTTGACGGTGACCGTCAGGTCGGCGTCGGTGTGCGGCGCACTCGACATGGAGTAGGAACGCAGATGCGACTCGCCGTCGAGGGCGACGCGGAAGGTGCAGAACTGGCCGGCTCTGTAGCGGAAGGTCTCGCGCAACGCCGGCGGCACCTCGAGGACGAACGAGCTTGCGTCGTCGGTCTCGCGCACGACCCGCGCGACGCGGAGCGAGTGGTAGCCGTGCTCGCGCAGGACCGGCGAATGATCCGGCGAGTGCTCGAGCGGACGCTCCGGGGTGTGCGCAGGCATCGATCGGCGCCGGGCGCCGGGCTACTGGGGAACCGGCCAGGCCACCGACTTGACTTCGAGATACTGGTCGAACCCTGCCAGGCCGTTCTGGCGCCCGATGCCGCTGTGCTTGTAGCCGCCGAAGGGCATGTCGGCCTGGCCGATGGGCATGCCACCGTTGACGGCGAGACTGCCGGTGCGGATCCGTTCGGCGACGCCGAGCGCACGGTCGAGCGAGCCCGAGAAGACGCCACCCGAGAGGCCGTACACGCTGTCGTTGGCGATGCGCACGGCATCGTCGTCGTCCTCGTAGGCGATGGCGACGAGGACCGGGCCGAAGATCTCTTCCTGGGCGATGGTCATGGCGTTGTCGACGTCGGTGAAGAGCGTCGGCTCGACGAACCAGCCCTTGGGATACGCGGCGGGGCGCCCGCCCCCGAGCGCCAGCGTCGCACCCTCGGCGACCCCTTTCTCGATGTACCCCAGCACCCTGTCGCGCTGCTTCGACGAGATCACGGGGCCCATGAGGACGTCGGGGCTCTGCGGGTCGCCATAGGCGACGGAGCCCAGCGTGGTCTTGAGGATCTCCACTCCCTCCTCGTAGCGCGAGCGCGGCAACAACATGCGCGTCTGGATCGCACAGCCCTGTCCCGCGTGGAAGCACACCCCGATGCCTGACGGAACCGAGGTGGCGAAGTCCGCGTCGTCGAGCACGATGGTGGCGGACTTGCCACCGAGCTCGAGGAACACCCGCTTGAGCGTCGCCGCGCCCTTCTCCATGATCCGCTTGCCGACGGCGGTGGACCCGGTGAACGAGATGAGGTCGACCTTGGGCGAGAGCGTGAGCTCCTCGCCAACGAGGTGGTCCGACGACGGCACCACCTGGAGCACGCCGGCAGGGAAGTCGGTCTGCTCGGCCACCAGGCGCCCCAGCCGAGTCGCGTTCCACGGCGTGTCGGGCGCCGGCTTCAAGATGACCGTGTTGCCCGTGGCGAGCGCCTGCCCCAGTTTGTTGAGCGTCACCTCGAGGGGGAAGTTCCACGGCACGATGGCGCCGACGACGCCCACCGGCTCCTTCCAGACCTGGCGCGTGTTGCGGTTGCCCCGCCGGTCCGTCGCCTCGGGTTGCGTGCTGCGCCACTCGAACTCGTCGATCAGCTTGACGGGGTAGCGCAACGCACCCTCGAGCGGGATGTCGAGCTGGTTGGCGTACGTCGTCATGCGGGGGCACCCCACCTCGAGGATCAGCTCCTCGCGCAGCTCCTCACGCTCCGACTCCAGCGCGTCCTGCAGTTGTGTGAGGCAACGCGCCCGCAGCGCGGTGTCGGTGGACCAGGCGGTCTCGTCGAAGGCACGCCGTGCGGCGTCGATCGCCCGCTGCATCTCTGCGCTCGACGCGTCGGCGACCTGACCCAGGACTTCCTCGGTCGCCGGGTTGACGTTGTCGAACGTCTTGCCCGAGTCGGCGCCGATCAGTTCGCCGTCGACCAGCATCCTCGACTCGTGCTCGGCCGCTGTCCTCACTGGGCCCTCCCTCCCTGGGCTCCCTGCTCCGCCGTGCTCTCTCGGCATACGGAAACCGCATTATCAAAAAGTGAGATAAGCATAATCGAGGGGCCACCGCCCGCCTCTGCCCTCACCGTCGCGGCGGCCGCCGCCGCCCCGGCCCTCCGTCCGGGCCCTTTTGGGTCGCCTCGACCCGGCGTCGGTCATGTCGCGACCCCGATCGCAACCCCCATCGCAGCGCACCCGGGGGTATGAGGTTCCGCCTATATACGTATCCTTCCGAAACTCGGCCCGTTCCCCCAAAGTCCCTGCACGAGCCTTCGTTAATCCATTTTGCGGGATTCGGGCCCGCGAGACCCGAACGGATGCGGAGACGGGACGTTCGCCGGCATCCGTCGCGTTCGACGCGGCGCGTCAGAGCGCGAACGCAGGCGGCAGGGAACCGGTGGCCAGCACGTCGGCGCCGAGGCGCCGGGTCAACGCCGTGCCCGCACCGAGGAGCTGGTCCAGCACGATGGTCCGCCGGAGGAAGCGGTGGAAGGGATGCTCGGTGGTGAAACCGATGCCGGCGAGCACCTGCTGGCAGTGCCTACCCGCCACGCGCACCTGGCGGCCGGTGAACGACTTCGCCATCGCTGCATAGGTGGCGGGGTCCTCCCAGGCGGCGTCGAGCAACGCGGCGGCGGCCTCCAGCGCGACGAGCGACTCGGCCAGCCGGTGCCGGACGGCTTGGAAGGAGCCGATCGGGCGGCCGAACTGCACGCGGTCGAGTGCGTGCTGGCGCGCCAGCTCCAGCATCGTTCGCCCGGCCCCGAGGAGCTCGTAACCGAGAGCGAGCTGGCCGAGCGCGACGGCGCGCTCCCAGTCGACGCGCCCGAGCGACGGACCGGCTGCGGTCTCGACGTCGCCGCTCACCTCGCGCAGGCCGAGCCCGGGATCCAGACCGTCCACGGCGCGCAGCGTGAGCGCCGAGAGCGGTACCGCGACCGCCTCGTAGTCCCCGTTCCCCGCCGGCGCCACCACGACCGCGTGCGGGTGGGAGGTGACGGCGCCGAGGCCCAGGCCGCGGACGAGCAGGTGGCCGCCCGAGACCGCACCCGGTGGCGCCACCTCGCCCAGCGCGGGCAGGACGACCGGCGCCGATCTGGGATCCGCCGCCAGCCCGAGCGCACCGCCGAGCACCCGGTCCAGCGCGGAGG
>DATJTU010000330.1:0-3595 GCA_035503015.1 Acidimicrobiales bacterium
AGACAGGTCGACGTGGTCATCGATGTGCAGAACGGCGTGCCTTTCTTCTCACCGCTCTGGCGCCGCGGCCCTTCCATCTGCCTGGTGCATCATGTCCACACCGACCAGTGGCAAACGCGCTTTCCCCTACCCGTCGCTCGAGTCCTGCGCGGTGTCGAGCACGAGGTCATGCCGTTCGTCTACAGGAAACGGCGCTACGCCGCGATTTCTCGATCGACCGAGCGCGCGCTGACCGATCTCGGCATACCGGAAGACGCCATCACCGTGATCGAGTCAGGCGTTGACATTCCCGAAGCCACTTTTCGTTCCACCTCCGAAGAGCCTTTGTTGCTGTCCCTTAATCGGCTCGTACCCCACAAACGAATCGACCTGCTGCTCGAGGCCTGGGCTAAGGCCTGTCCTCAGGTTGAGGGGCGTTTGGTGATCGCAGGCGATGGCCCCTTGCTTCCCGAGCTGCGACGGCAGGCATCAAGGGTGCCACGGGTAGAAGTCCTGGGTCGCGTAAGCGAGGATGAGAAGCGCAACCTCCTCGCCTCGGCCTGGACGGTCTTGAGTACCGCCCACCATGAAGGCTGGGGCATGTCGATGCTCGAAGCAGCTGCGTACGGGACGCCTGCGCTTGCCGTCGATGCTCCGGGAATTCGCGACGCGGTCATCGACGGCGTCACAGGGAGGCTTGTCGCCGTCGAGGACGAACGACTACTGCCTGAGATCTTCGGACGTGCCATCGTCTCGTTCATTGCGGACCACGAACAACGGGCCGAAATGGGTGCTGCGGCACGTCAGCGTGCAGAAGAATTCAGCTGGGATCGCTCGATCGACCGCTGGGAGAAGACGTTGCTCGAGGTCCGCGCTCGCGGGTGAGTGCGGCGGTAGCTATCTGCTCCCAACGTCGAACAGCACAGACGCGCGCTGGATCGGCCGCATTCACTGTCACCCGCTGATCTGAATGAACTGCGGCTGGTAGATGTGGTCGTTCGCCTCTAGCGCCGCAAGCCCGTCCAACGAATTGATGTTGTACGAGGCGACGAGCCCGTTGGCCGTGAGCTCGGGATGGAAGGTTGCGATATAGGCCAGCTCGTCGGGGTACTCGGTGGTCTCGGGAATGTTGTACACGTTCTGTGGCGTGCTCCAGGGCCCGGTCGGCGAGCAGGAGAACGTGAGGGCGACCTCCATGGTCTGGCCGGCCGAACCGCCGACACCCACGCCCATGTAGCCGCTGCCGTTCGCCAGCGGGATGACGCCGTCGATCAGCGGGAACCCCGGTGCAGCAATGGCATTGCTCTCGCCCGCCACCCAGTTGTGGCCGTTCCAATACGTCCAGTCGTTGGTGTCGAGGGACTCCCCGACGGGCACGCGAGCCACCTTCATGCCGTTGAAGACGTTTGTGGTGAAGTTCATGGACATGCCGTAGATGTAGTCGTACCCGCCGCTCTGGGTCATCGCGTTGCCCCACTGGGTATCGGCGTCGGTCGGAACGAAGGTGAGCGACGTCAGCGTGGGCTTGCCCGACGAGAGCGACATCACCGCGATGCCTGACGTGCCCGCGTACGCGTCAAAGAGGCTCCCCGCCACCGGCGCGAACTCGTTGACGAAGATCAACTGTTGCCCGTTCTCCATGTACGTCGCGGCGACCTGCCACGAGTCGCCCGTCCCGTCGGCATCAGGGATGAGGGCCTGGGGCGACGAGTCGGTGCCACCGATATCGCCGCTCAGCGAGGGCATCGTGCCGATGAGCTCGCTGTTGTGGGGCATTCCGGTCAGCGAGGCGACGCCGCTCGCGAGCGCCGTTCCGACCAGCGTGTCGGAGAATGCGAAGGCCTCCTGCCCGTTGGGCAGCGCGGTCGAGTAGGTGGCGTCACCGCCGAGCCAGCCCGGTCCCTGCTGGTTGGCGAAGACAGAGTCGAGCGAGGTGTCCGCCGTGGCGGTCGGGGACGTGGTCGGCGCGCAGTCACCGCTGGACGGGCCACCGGCGATCGCGGCCGAGTAGAAGCCGGTGGTCATCGCAGACGAGCCGGACTGTGGCTGCGTTGTCGTCGTGGTCGTCGACGTCGAGGTGGTCGTCGAGGGAACGGTGGTGGACGTCGTGGTGGTCGACGGTGGCGACGTGGACGTCGTGGTGCCCCCGCTCTGGCCGCCCCCACCGGCCGGCGCGGCCGGGACCTGTGGCGCGAAGGCGTGGTCGACCCCGTCGGCGGTCACGAGGGAGTAGCCACCGTCGGAGGGCGTGACGACCATCCCCAGCGCGCTGGAGCCGGTCCCGCCGAGCGACCCGTAGAACGGCGCATCCCCGAACGTGAAGATGCCGCCGTCGGAGGCGACGAGCCAGTAGCCCCCGCCGTCTGGCGTGGCCGCCATACCCACGATCGGCTGGTTGAGCTTGAGCGAGCCGGTCGAGCCGAAGAAGCCTGCGTCGCCGTAGGAGAAGATGCCGCCGTCGGAGGCGACGAGCCAGTAGCCGCCGCCGTCGCGGGTCGGCGCCATGCCCACGATGGGCTGGTTGAGCTTGATCGACCCGGTCGAGCCGAAGAAGCGCGCGTCCCCGTAGGAGAAGATGCCGCCGTCGGAGGCGACGAGCCAGTAACCGCCGCCGTCGGGGGTCGGCGCCATGCCCACGATCGGCTGGTTGAGCTTGATCGACCCGGTCGAGCCGAAGAACCGCGCGTCCCCGTAGGAGAAGATGCCGCCGTCGGAGGCGACGAGCCAGTAGCCGTCGGCGTCGGGCGTGGCGGCCATGCCGACCAGCGGTTGGTTGAGCCGGCTGCCCGATGCAGCGGGCGAGCCGAGCTGCGGCGCGCCGTTGTGGGCCACGGCGGCGCCGGTCGGTGTTGCGGTCCAGTACCCGCCCGCCGGGTCAGCCGCCATGAGGTGGCCCGCTCCGTACCCCTGCACCGCGTCGCTCGTCGCCGCACCGGCGGTGGCCGGTCCAGCGACAGTGCACGCGACAGCCGTCGCGCAAGCGACGACCAACACCGCCAACAGGACGCCAGCCAAGCGCGCGCACGACTCTGCTCGCAGCGAGGCCCGCGCCCTCTCCCCCCTCTTCATGCTCCCCCCATTGCAGTCCATGCCCTGTCGAGCCCACTCAAGTCGTGCGCACACGACGCCGCCGGGCCCCTGTGACTGCTCGCCACTGACGCTGACGCGTTGGTCACGCGCGGTCAAGATGTTCGGCAGCGCGCGTGGCTACGGCTACCCGGGCGCAACCATCGGGCAACGGCCCCTTGACGCAGAGCTGACCTCATTCGGGTTGCAGCGCGCGGCAGTGCCGTAGCGCGGCTGAAGAGCGTGCGGAGACTGCCCGGCAGACGCAACCGAAGTGACGCGCCGGAGTGCCGAGGCCCGCAGCCCCCCCGGTGGGCGCGGCGTCTGGTTCAGCTGTGCCCTGCCCGGGGAAGCCGGCGGGGCCCGCCCGGCAGCGGGCCAGAGGAAATGTGCGACGGCCCTTGGTGCCGCGGCCTAGTGTTGAGCTGGGCACGCGGCCTCCGACAGAGGTCGGAGCACGTGCGTTGCGCTTTCGCCGTCCGGCCCGCCCCAAGTGGTGCGCGCCCGCGCACGTCCATCCGACTCCGAAGGAGCAAGCCCATGACGACCC
>DATJTU010000331.1:0-2811 GCA_035503015.1 Acidimicrobiales bacterium
GGAGCACCGCACGCGGGATTCCGCGGTGAGGAGGTCGCGATGAGGACCGTCCGAGATGTCATGCACACCGACATCGAGGTGCTGCGCACCACGGAGTCGGCGGCCGACGCCGCCTGCTATCTCGCCGCACACGGCGACGACCAGGTCCCCCTCTGCCTCGCCGACGGCAGCCTGGCTGGGAGCGTGACCAGCCGCGACATCGTGACCAAGGTGATCGCCAAGGGGCTCGATCCGCGTCAGGTCCTCCTCGAAGAGCTCGCCGATCCCCTCGACGTGCTCGCACTCGACGCCGACGTGCCGGTCGAGGAAGCGGTCAGCGTGATGTGCGCCTCGCGGCGGGCCCGGCTGCCCGTGACCGAAGGAATGCGTGTCGTCGGCCTCGTGACCCAGCGCGACGCGGTGCGGGCGGTCGCTTTCCGTGCGCCGTGGTCGCCGGTCTGGTCGGACACGTGGTCCGAGGAGGGCGGCGGCGAACGCTCCGACGACTGGTCCGACGACTGGTCGGGCGACACGCCGGAGCAGTGGGCCGGTTCCTGGCCGGACGAGTGACCCGCACGTAGCCGGACAGCTGGTCGCGCGAGCGGCCGGAGGTAGCCTCGCCGCCCATGTGGCCACCGCCGCCGGGGGGAACGTGGGTCCTCGACCTCGATGGTGTCGTGTGGCTCGCCGGACGCCCCATCCCAGGCTCCGATGAGGCCGTCGCCCGCCTGCGCGGCGCGGGCGTGCGCGTCCTCTTCGCCACCAACAACTCCGCCCCGACCAGGGCGCAGCTCCAGCGCAGCCTGGCGCACTGCGGCATCACGGCCGGCGAGGCGGACCTGCTGCGCTCCTCGGACGTCGCGGCCGACATGCTGGCGCCCGGCTCCAGCGCGCTGGTCGTCGGCGAGGACGGGATCGTCGAGGCGTTGGCCGGCCGCGGGGTCACCGTCGTGCCCGAGGGCCCGGCGGACGCGGTGGTGGTCGGCATCGCGCGCTCGTTCACCTACGACCTTCTCGACCGCGCGTCGGCGGCCGTGCGCGCCGGGGCACGGCTGGTCGGGACCAACGAGGACGCGACGTTCCCGACGCCCGACGGGCTGCAGCCCGGGGCCGGCTCCGTGCTCGCCGCCGTGGCGACGGCGGGGGAGGCGACGCCCGAGGTGGCGGGCAAGCCTCATCCGCCGACGGCCAGGGCCATCGCGGCCCGGGTCCCAGACGGCGACCTCCGGGCGGTCGTCGGTGACCGGCCTTCCACCGACGGCCGGCTCGCGTCGCAGCTCGGCGTGCCGTTCGCCCTGGTGCTCACCGGGGTCACCCCGCCGGATGCGATTCCGGCGGATGCCGGCGCGGCGGCCACGGCCAAGGACCTGCGCACCCTGGTCGACGAGGCACTGTCCGGCTCCTGACGGCGACCCCGGCCAGCCGTCCCAGCTCCGCCGAGGCCCCGCCACGAGCTCCGTCACACCCGCCACCGTGGTCCGCCCGAGTGCTTGCTATCAGCTAGCACTTTGTATACTCTTGTTCAATGGCGAGTAACGAGCGCATACGCAAGTACCTCGACGCGGGTTCCGTGCTCGGACAGGTGAGCCGTGGCCGGGCCGAGGAGATCGTGCGAGAGTTGGTGAACGCTGGCGACATCCAGCGCAGCCAGGCACAGGAGTGGGTGGACAGTTTGGTGGAGCGCAGCCGCAAGAGCAGCGACCAGATCCTCGACTTGGTGCGCCACGAGGTGGCGGCCCAACTGAGCCGCGTCGACTCCAAGTCGCTCGAGTCGCTGGCCAACCAGGTCGCCGACGTCTTGAAGAAGTCGGCCGAGGCCGGGCGCCGCACGACGCGTGACGTGACCAACCAGGCCGGCAAGCAGGCGACGAAGGTCACCAAGACGGCGACGCAGCAAGCGAGCAAGGTCACGTCGCACGCGACGAAGGTGACCAAGGAGGCCACGACCCGCGCCTCGAAGACGGCGTCGGACGTCCGGGACTCCGCGGGTCGGACCGCCACCCGTGCCCGCGCCGCCGCGCAGAGCGTGACGCCGACCCGCAACGCCAAGCGCGCCGGGACAGGCTCCGGCTCCGGTTCGGCCGGTTCCGCCGGTTCGGGCTCGGCGAAGCGCACGCCCGGCGACGACACCGGCACGACGGACACCAAGGCCGCGAGCTGACCGCAGGGGCCCGCCGCCGGCTCGATGCCGAGCTCGTGCGCCGTGGCCTCGTTCCCACCAGGCAGGAAGCCCAGGCCGCCATTGCGGCGAGGTCCGTCCTCGTCGCCGGTGCGCCCGCCGACAAAGCAGCCCGGCTTGTCGCAGCCGACGAGCCTCTCGTCGTGCTCGGGCCGCCGTCGCGCTACGTCAGCCGCGGCGGAGAGAAGCTCGCGGCGGCGCTGGACCGCTTCGCGGTCGCCGTCGACGGCCGGCGCGCCCTCGATGCGGGTGCATCCACCGGCGGCTTCACCGACTGCCTGCTCCAGCGTGGCGCCGCGCACGTGTACGCCGTCGACGTCGGGCACGGCCAGCTCGACCCCTCGGTGCGCGCCGACCCCAGGGTCAGCGTGCTCGAGCGCGTGAACGCGCGCACCCTCGACGCGACCGTGCTGCGCGCCGCCGACCCGGGCTTCGAGCCCTGCCCGCTGGTGGTGGCGGACCTGTCGTTCATCTCGCTGCGGGCGGTCGTCCCTGCGCTCGCCGGCGACGTGGCGGCGCCCGGCGCGGACCTGGTGCTCCTGGTCAAGCCACAGTTCGAGGTGGGGCGTGCGGCCGCATCGAGGGGCAAGGGGGTGGTGCGCGACCCCGCACTCTGGCTCGGGGCGCTCGAGGGCGTGGCGTCCGCGCTCGCC
>DATJTU010000332.1:0-10087 GCA_035503015.1 Acidimicrobiales bacterium
CCGATCTGCAAGGGGGCGCCGTGCGGCGGGCCGATCTCCATCCCCGAGCTGCCCACGTGGAGGGAGACCACCGTGTCGGTCGCGACGACGGCGTCGAGGATCGGGTCCCAGTGGGCGCGGTCCCACAACGACGGGAGCCCGATGGCGTGCGGCCGTTCGGGGAACGTCACTGAGGTGAAGCCGCGCGCCGCGTTCCGTTCGATCTCGGCCACCGCGAGCGCGGGATCCGCCAGGTATGTGATCCCGAGCGGGACGATGCGGTCAGGGCGGGCGGTGTACCACTCGTCGAAGAGCCAGTCGTTCCACGCGCGCACGCAGGCCAGGCCGAGGTCGCGATCGGGCGACGAGAAGAAGACGCGGCCGCAGAACCCGGTGATCTGTGACGGGAAGTTCACCGACGCCCAGACCCCGTTGATGTCCATGTCGCGCACCCGGGCCTCGACGTCGTAACAGCCCGGCCGCATCTGGTCGAAGCGGAACGGCTCGAGCCCGTAGGTCTCGGGGCGCCGGCCGGCGACCGCGTTCATCCCGACCTGGGTGTAGCGCTCGCCCTCGAACTCCCAGACCTGGTGCCCGAACTCGTCCTCGACGATGTGCGGGGCCCGCGGGGCCAGGGCCGGTGGGAGGCGTCCCTCGAAGGTGTGCGCGGGCTCGACCACGTGGTCGTCCACCGAGATCACCGTGTAGCGCACCTCCCTCGGCTCGGGGTCGGGGAGGAAGAGGTCTTCGGCCAGCACCACCCTTGGGAGTATGCCCGACGATGGCGGGGCGCGCCGCCCGGCGGCCCTGCTCACTCGGCCCGGCGCGATGTGCCGCCCCGCCACGGTCCCCCCGGTGGATACTGGGACGAAAGCGGGTAAAGGAGGCGGCGTGGTCGCTCTGGTCCTTGTGTCGACGTTCGTGGTGCTGGTGCTCGGGATCCTCGTCGCCGGCCTCTTGCGCTCCCACGCTGACATCCTCCGTTCGCTGCACGACCTCGGGGCCGGCGTCGGCGACCCCGCGCTCGACGGCCAGACCCAGTCCGTTGCGGCGCACGGCTCGGCGGCGGTGGCGGTGGCGGCGCCGGGGTCCGCGGCACCGCCCTCGCCCGCCCAGAGCCCGCCTCTCGGACCGGCCGCGACGGTGGCGGGCGTGACCCCGTCGGGTGACGCGCGGGCGTTCTCGGTCACCAACACCGACGGCTTCACGTTGCTCGCGTTCTTGTCGTCGGGGTGCGCGACCTGCGCTGGATTCTGGGACGCGCTCCAGCGGCCCGGCGTGGTGGACCTGCCCGGGCGCAGCCGCACCGTGATCGTCACCAAGGGGCCCGATCGGGAAGTGCCCTCCGAGGTGCGAGCGGTCGCCAACGGCCGCGTCCCCGTCGTGATGTCGACCGAGGCCTGGATCGACTACCAGGTTCCCGGCTCCCCCTTCTTCGTGCTCGTCGACGGGTCGACCGGCGCCAAGGTGGGCCAGGGCGTCGCCAGCCACGTCGGCCAGCTCGCCGACTTGGTGCGGCGCGCCGAACACGACCGCAACGCGCCGGGCACCACGGGAGCGCCCGCCGGGCAACGGCGCGGCGGGGACGCCGGACTCGACGGGCCCGCGCGCGAGGCGGCCGCCGACGAGGTGCTGCGGGCGGCGGGCATCCACCCGGGCGACCCGAGCCTCTACCCGCGCACGCTCGAGGACGTCTTTCCCCACGGCACGCCGTTCCCACCCGGCGGCAGCTCCCGAGCCAACGGGACAGCCGCGGCGCGGGACTGACGCGTGGCGACGATCGGCGCGCACGGCATCACCGCACGGCTGCCCGACGGGTTCGAAGGTCGGATCTTCGTGCGACCGGCCGTCGTCGGCTCGACATATCCGGTCGCGCAGTTCGCGACCTTCGCGCTCCCCGAAGACACGGGGGACTTCGGCAGCGGCGCGGTGTCGGTCATGGGGCCGGGCGATGTGTTCGCCACCCTGTTCGAGTACGGGCCCGAGAGCCTCGGCACGGCGCTGTTCGCCCGCCAGGGCCGCCCGGCCACGCTCTCGACGACCGACTTCTCCCCCACGATGCTGCGGCGGGGGATCCCGGGCCAGTCAGGCACCCAGTGGTTCTTCACCGAGGCGGGGCGGCCGTTCTCCTTCTACGCCGTGTTGGGCAGCCACGCGCTGCGCGCCAGTCTTGTCCCGCGCGTGAACACGCTCCTGGGTGCGTTGGGCGTCAGCCCGGCGGCCTCCGACACGCCGGGCCCGCAGTGGAACTGATCGGGCTCTACTTCGTCGCCGCGGGCCTCTTGGTCGTGGCAGGCGTCGCCAAAGTGCTCCGTCCCGCCGACACCGCGCGCGCCCTCGCGGAGCTCGCGCACCTGCCGCGTCTGCGTCCCGTCCGCTGGCTCGTGCGCGCCGGCGCGCTCGCCGAGGCCGCCGTCGGGATCGCCGCGCTCGTGCTCCCCCGCTCCGTCACAGCGGCCCTCGTCGCCGTCTCGTACGCGGCCTTCGGCGCCGTCGTCCTCAGGGCCCGTCTCCGCGGCGGGCCGCTCGCCACGTGTGGCTGCTTCGGCCGGCCCGACACGCCGCCCACGACGGTGCACATCGCACTCAACCTCGTCTTCGCGACGGCCGCGGCCGTGGTCGCCGCGACCGCGCCCGCTACTGCCACCTTCGCCGGCGCCCTCGCGCACCAGCCGTGGCACGGGCTCCCGCTCCTGTTCGTGAGCGGGGTCGGCCTGTGGCTGAGCCTGCTGGCGCTCTCGTCCCTCGCTGCGCTCGAAGGCGCCCGCGCCCTGGTGCGGCCCGCGTCGTCGTGACCCTGTCCACCGCGCTCGTCGCCCGCACCGCACGGGCGCTCGAAGGGCGTCTCTCGCGGCGGAGCCTGATCAACCGTTCGGCGTTCGTCGGCAGTGCGGTCGCCGTGGGCTCCGGACTCGACCTCGCCCTGCGCCCCGGCACGGCCTACGGCCAGATCTGCGAGTGCGGGAACGCGGGCTGTGGGTGCGGGAGCACGTGCTGCTCGGGCTTCTCGGAGTTCTGCTGCGCGGTGAGCGGGGACAACTATTGCCCGGCCGACACCGTCATGGGCGGGTGGTGGGTGGCGGAAGGCTCGTCGTACTGCAACGGTCCGCGCTACTACATGGACTGCAACGCGACGTGTAGCTGCAGTGCCGGGTGCTCGAGCGGGTTCCCGTTCTGTGAGACCCAGTGTGACGGGACGAACTGCGGCTGCGGGTCACAGGGCTGCGACTCGTTCCTGACCGGCTGCCTGCAATTCCGTTACGGCCAGTGCAACCAGAACGTCGCCTGCATGGGCCGCATCGTGTGCCGCGTCGTCGCCTGCGTGCCGCCGTGGACGGTCGACCCGACGTGCACCACCGCGGTGGCCGTCGACAACAGCACGGCCGAGCAGAACGAGCCCTGCTGGACGCCCGCGCCACCCATGCCGCCGTGCAACTCGCCGGCCACCAGGTGCGAGGTGGTCGGGATGCTGCCGACCGCCGACGGCCGGGGCTACGGCGTGCTGACCGGGTTCGGGCTGTTGCTCGGCTACGGCGACTTCGCGAACCAGGGCGACGCGTCGGGCCTCGCGCTCGATGCGCCGGTGGTCGGGGGCGCCACCTGCCACACCGGCGGCTACTGGCTGGCGGCGGCCGACGGCGGCATCTTCGACTACGGCGGGGCGCCTTTCTTGGGCTCCATGGGCGGCCAACACCTGAACGCGCCGGTCGTCGGGATCGCGGGCACGCCCACGGGGCTCGGCTACTGGCTGGTCGCGTCCGACGGCGGGATCTTCGACTACGGCGACGCGCCGTTCTACGGGTCCATGGGCGGCAAGCCGCTCAACGCGCCCATGGTGGGCATCGCAGGCACGCCGACCGGTCGCGGGTATTGGACCGTGGCCACCGACGGCGGCATCTTCGCGTACGGCGACGCGCCCTTCCTCGGGTCGATGGGAGGCCAGCGGCTCAACGCGCCCGTCGTCGGGATGGCGGCCACGCCGTCGGGCCGCGGGTACTGGCTGGTCGCGGCCGACGGCGGGATCTTCGCCTACGGCGACGCGGTCTTCGACGGCTCGACCGGTTCGCTCACCCTCGCCCGGCCCGTCGTCGGCTTGGCGCCCTACGGCAACGATGCCGGCTACTGGCTCGTGGCCTCCGACGGCGGGATCTTCGCGTTCGGAGGCGCGCCGTTCCTCGGGTCACCGGCATGACCCGGCGACGTCACCTCGACCGAAGGGAGACCTCGTGACACCCATCCTCATCGCGGCCGGTGCCCTCGTCGCCGTCGTCGCCGCGGCGCGCTCGACGTGGTCGCCGTGCGGCGTCTCCATGCTGGCCACCATCACACCGCTCGCCGAGAGCGCCCGGGGTCACCGCTACCGCTCGACGGCGCGGTGGTTCGTGGCCGGCGCCGTCGCGGGCGGGCTCACGCTCGGGCTGGTGCTCGGCGTGGTCGCGCTCGGCGTGGGCGCGGCCGGTCTCGGCACCGGGACGCTGGCGGTCCTGGCGTGCCTGGCCTCGGTGGTGGCGGCGGCGTCGGACGCGCGCGTGGGCGGCTTCGCGCTCCCGGTGCACCACCGCCAGGTGAACGAGCGCTGGCTCGACCAGTTCCGGCCCTGGGTCTACGGCGCCGGCTTTGGCTGGCAGATCGGCACCGGCTTCGTCACCTACATCAAGACGGCCGGCGTGTACCTGGTCGCCCTCCTCGCCGTGCTGACCGGCTCGTGGCGGGCCGCCGTGCTGCTCGGCACGCTCTTCGGCCTGGTGCGTGGCCTCGCCGTCTACCTGGGCCGCACCATCACGACGCCCGCGCAGCTGGCCGACTTCCACCGCCGCTTCGTGCGGCTCGGGGTCGTCGTGCTCGCCGTCGTGATCGCGACCGAGTGCGCGGGCGCCACCCTCTTCGGCTGGCTCGCGTCGCCCTGGGCCGGCGCGGCGGTGCTGCTCCTCGTCGCCGCGGTGTGCGGGACGCGGGTGCTCCGGCGTCGTGCGCGCCCGGCGCGTCCAGCGGGCGCGGGTGCGCGGGCCGAGCTCGCCGACGCACCCGCCGCCCGCAGCTGAAGCACGCGCAACCGGGCTAGGCGCTCATGTCCACCGCGTTGATGCGGACCGGCACCACGCGCACCGCGACGCGGCGGTCGTCGGGCAGGTCGTGCACCCGCAGGTCCGAGCCGTACTTCTTGCCGACCGCGTCGGCGAAGGCGTAGTCGTCGTCGGGCGTGATGTCCGCCGTGCCGCGGATCTCGAGGTAGCGGTACGGGTTGGCGAGGTCGAGCAGCATGACGGTGCAGTTGGGCTCGGTCATGAGGTTCTTGACCTTCTGGCGCGACGTGTTGAGCGAGAAGGCGACCCGGTCGCCCTCGGCGAGGAACCACACCTCTGAGACCTGGGGGTAGCCGTCGTCGCCGACGGTGGCCAGGGTGGCGAAGCCCTCGTTGAGCAGGTCGAGGTGGGTGTCGGGGATGCTGTCATGGGCCATGCAGCCGGTATACCCGGGGACGCCCGGTTGAAGCGGCGGTTGAGCCGAATTCACGACGCCACGCCCGCTGGACAGCCCGGCCCCACCCCGGCGGGCACTCGCTACCATCGGTCCATCGCCCCGCCGCCCGCAGGATCGCCGACCCCGAGCGCAGCGCCGCTCCCGATTCGCCTCATGCTGGCTGACGTCGACGGCTCGCTGGTGACCAACCACAAGGTGCTCACCGACGAGGCCATCGCCGCCGTGCACACACTGCGCGACGCAGACGTGCTCTTTGCGATCACGAGTGGCCGCCCCCCGCGCGGCATGGAGATGCTGATCGGACCGCTCGACCTCCAGACCCCCATCGCGGCCTTCAACGGCGGGATGCTGATCGACCGCGACATGAAGGTGATCGAGCAGCACGTGCTGCCCGAGGATCTGGTCAAGCCGGTGGCAGACCTCATGGGCTCCTTCGACCTCGACGTCTGGGTCTACCGCGGCGCGGACTGGTACGTGCGCGACCCGAAGGCCCCCCACGTCGACCGGGAGGCCTGGACGGTCAAGTTCCAGCCGAAGATCATGCAGAGCCTCGACGGGCTGACCGACGACGTCGTGAAGCTGGTCGGCGTGAGCGACGACCACGGCGCGGTGGAGAAGGCGGTGCACGCCGCGGCGGAGAAATTCGGGGACCGCGTCACCGCGGCGGCGTCGCAGCCCTACTACCTCGACGTCACCCACCCGAAGGCCAACAAGGGGTCGGTGGCCGAGTTCCTGGCCGCCCGCTACCACCTCGAGGAGTCGCAGATCGCCACGCTCGGCGATCAGCCGAACGACATCTTGATGTTCACCCACTCGGGCCTGAGCATCGCGATGGGCAACGCCGACCCCGAGGTCAAGGAGGCCGCCCGCCGCGTCACCGCGAGCAACGAGGACGAAGGGTTCGCCCGCTCCGTCGAGCGCTTCGTCCTGCCGGCTGCCGCCGGCGAGGAGCCCGCCCCCTCGCTCTGACCAGCGCGTCGCGGCGTGCCGGGACCGCCTGGCTTCGCCGGGTGCCTAGACCGCGCGGTGGTTCTCGAAGCGGGCGAACTGCTTCAAGAACAGCAGGTTGGCCTTGCCGGTCGGGCCGTTCCTGTGCTTGGCCACCTCGATGAGCGCGTCGTCGGCTCGGTCGATCGGCACCTCGTCGTTGTACTCGGACTCGCGGTAGATGAAGAGCACCACGTCGGCGTCCTGCTCGAGCGAGCCCGACTCGCGCAGGTCGGAGAGCTGGGGCGTCTTGTCCTGCCGGGACTCGAGGTTCCGGGAGAGCTGGGAGAGCGCCACGACGGGCACCTCGAGCTCGCGGGCCAGGATCTTGAGGCCGCGGCTGATCTCGGCCACCTCGGTCTGGCGGTTCTCCGCCCGCCCGCGCCCGGTCATGAGCTGGAGGTAGTCCACGACCACCAGACCGAGGTCGCCTTCGGACTTCTTGAGGCGCCGGGCCCGGGCGCGGATGTCCATGACGGTCACGTTGGGGTTGTCGTCGATGAAGATCGGCGCGCTCGAGAGCCGGGTCACCGCCATGCCGATCTTGCTCCAGTCCTGCGTGCGGATCCGGCCGGTCTGCAGGCTCTGCCCGTTGACCTCCGCCTCCGACGCGAGCAGGCGCTGGGTGAGCTCGAGGTGCCCCATCTCGAGCGAGAACAGCAGCGCGGGCCGGCCCACCTGCAGCCCGACGTTCGCGAGGACACCGAGGGCGAAGCTCGTCTTCCCCATGCCGGGCCGGGCGCCCACGATGTTGAGCGACGAGGGCTGGAAGCCCAGCAGGATCTTGTCGAGCTCGTGGTAGCCGGTCGCGACGCCGGTGATGTGCGAGCCGCGCTGGCCCAGCTCCTCGATCCGGTCGAGTCCCGCGCCGAGCAGCTCGTGCAGCGGCCGCATGGTGTCGGCCGTCCGCCGCTCGCCGACGTCGAAGACCATCTGCTCGGCCTCGTCGACGGCCGCCTTCACGTCCTCGGGGACCGAGTAGCCGATGTCGGCGATGTCGCCGGCCACGCCGATGAGGCGGCGCAGGAGGGCGTGCTCCTCGACGATGTGGGCGTAGTGGCGCGCGTTGGCGATGGACGGCGTGTTCGCCTGCAGCGAGATGAAGATGGCCGGGTCGCCGACCTGCTCGAGGAGACCCGAGCGCTTCAGCTCGTCGGTGACCGTCACGGCGTCGATGGCCTCGCCCCGCTCCATGAGCGCCTGGATGGCCGAGAAGATGTGGCCGTGCGCCGGCTTGTAGAAGTCGCCGGCCGAGCAGGTCTCGATCCCGACCGAGGAGGCGTCGTTGGACAGGAGCATCGCCCCGAGCAGGGACTGCTCGGCGTCGAGGTCGTGGGGGGGCACCCGCGTGCCGGCGGTGGCAGCGGCAACGCCACCCGGTCGGATGGGGCGGGGGCGGGTGTCGTCGAAAGCTTGGACCACGGCCCCCCTACTGTGACGGTGCGGAGCTGGGGAACATAAGAAAGAACTTGCTGTGGGAAACGTCGCGGCGCATGTGGGTAACCGAGGGTGTAAGCACGCCAGCGGTGTGGATAACCGGTGTACGAACGGTCGGGCCTGGGCCTCGCCACAGTCTTACGTCCGCCTGCACGCCGTCATGATGCGCACGCGGGTGTGACCGCCTCTGCACCCGGGTTGCCGATCCGGGTCTGCGCGCACGGAGCGCCGCCGCGAGCCGCCCGGCACGGCGACCAGCCGGCCGCCCCGTCCCCCGTCCCCCGTCGCCCGCCGCAGCCGCCTGGGACGCCCGGGGCGCCTCAGCCGGCGGGGCTGACCTCCACCGTCACGACCACCGAGACGTCGCGGAACAGCTCGACGGTGACGTCGAAGCTGCCGGTCTCCTTGATCGCCTCGGGCAGGACGACGTGCCTGCGGTCGACCTCGACCCCCTTGGCCGCCGTGATGGCGTCGGCCACCTCGGCCGGACCGACCGAGCCGAAGAGTCGTCCGCCGCCCGCGGCGCGGGCGCTGATCGGGATCACGGCGCTCGCCAGGATCGAGGCCTGTGCCTCGGCCGCGCTGCGGTCCTGCGCCTCGCGCAGGTCGCGCCGGCGGCGCATCTGCTCGGCCTGTCCCTCGACGCCGTCGCTGGCGATGATGGCCCGGCCTTCGGGGAGGAGGAAGTTCCGGGCGAACCCGCCCGCGACCTTCACGATGTCCCCGCGCCGGCCCACGCCCGCGACGTCGTCACGCAAGAGCACCTTCATGCCCCACCGCCCTGGCCGCCCTGGCCGCCCTGGGCACCCGCACCGTTCTCCCCGGCTGGCGCGCCGCCACCGCTCCCGGCGTCGCCGTTCGCGTTGGCCCGGCTGTTGATGTCGTCGGCCACGGCGCCCTCGACCAGTTCTTCGACCAGCTCGGTCACCTCGTCGGCGACCGCCGCCTCGGTCGCCGGGTCGCCCAGCGCGTCGGTGTTGTCGACCACCTCGACAGAGACGTTCTCCGGCGCCGGTGCGCCGCGGCCGCCCCGCTCCTCGCGGTCACGGCCGCCCCGCTCCTCGCGGTCACGATCGCCCAGCGTCCGCTCCCCGCGGTCCCGCCGGCCGCCCGGCCGTTCGGTCACCGTCCGCTGCGTGTAGGGGAGCAGCGCGAGCTCGCGGGCCGTCTTGATGGCCTGGGCCAGCGCACGCTGGTGCTGGGCGCAGTTGCCCGTCACCCGGCGCGAGCGGATCTTGCCGCGGTCGCTCATGTACTTGCGCAGCATCGGGATGTCCTTGTAGTCCACCCAGTCCGTCTTGTCGCGGCACAGAGCGCAGGGCTTCTTCTTTACCCTGCGGCCGAGATCCTTGGGGGCGCGCCGCGAGGCCGTCCCTCCGCGTTGGTTGCTTCGCGCCATCAGAAAGGCTCCTCGTCGTATCCGTACCCGCCGCCACCGCTGCCACCGCCGTCGTTGGCCGGTTGGGGCGCCGGCGCGGACTGCCGCCCGCCACCACCGCCGCCACCGCCCCGGCCGGAGCCGTCGCTCGGCCCGCGCCGGTCGTTCTTCGTGATCTGGGCCGTGGCCCAGCGCAGCGACGGCCCGATCTCGTCGGCCACCACCTCGACCTTGGAGCGGCGGTCGCCCTCCTGGGTCTCCCAGCTGCGCTGCTCGAGCCGCCCGGCCACCATGATCCGGGCGCCGCGCGTGATCGACTCGCTGACGTTCTCGGCCATCTCGCGCCAGCACACCACGTCGAAGAAGGAGGTCGCTTCCTCCCACTCCTGGGTCTGGCGGTTCTGCCAGCGGCGGTTGACCGCCAGCCCGAACGTGACGTTGGCCTGGCCCGTGTTGGTGAAGCGCAGCTCGGGGTCGCGCGTCACGTTGCCGACCAGGGTCACGCTGTTGTCTGTCGCCATCTCTTCTCCTCTCGCCGGTCGCGGGACCGGCCGTTCGCGTCGCGCAACCCGCTCAGCTCGCTGCCGGCTCCCCGGCTGCCGCCGGCGCCTTGTGGTCGGGCAGGCGCACCACCTTGTGGCGCACGACCTCGTCGGCCAGGCCGAGCATGCGGTCCAGGGCGGCCACGGTCTCGGGCTCGCCGGTGAATTCCACCACGACGTAGTAACCCTCGCGCTTGTGGTTCACCTCGTACGCGAAGGCGCGCCGTCCCCACCGGTCGATGTTGCCGGGGGTCCCGCCGGCGCCGCGGATGGTGTCGAGCGC
>DATJTU010000333.1:0-5478 GCA_035503015.1 Acidimicrobiales bacterium
CACGGGCAGGCGCGCCCGCGCCGCATTGCCGATGGCCTCCGAGTAGATGTCCTGGTGCCAGAACACCATGGGGATGCCACGGCGGGCGAGCCGGCGCGCCACGACCGCATGCGCCAGCAGGGGCACGTTGCTCAGGACCACCACCGCCGGGTCGGCGTCGACGATGCGGCGGCTCACGCCACGCCCGTAGGCCAGCTCCTGGCGGATCCTCGTCCAGGCGGAGTACCGGGCGAAGGTGCCGTCCATCGGGCACTCCTCGAAGGCCAGCGTGGGAGGATCACCGGGCTCGAGGTGCAACGAGCCCTTCCCCGTCGCGTACGACGGGCAATGCTGGTGGATGACGTCGTAGCCGCGCCGCGCCAGCGCGCGGCTCAGCTGCGCCTGCCCCGGATGGCCCGAATAGTCGTGCACGACGATGCGCGTCGAGTGCGCGGGCTGCCGCCGATGCTGTCGCACCTCGGTGTCACCTCCAGCTACCCCGGGTTCCCCTACATCGGGGAAACGGCAACGCGAAGCGAACCTTGCAGCGTTTGTGGACTCAACGCGGATTGCATTTTGCACGGCTGCTGCCAGGAGTCGCTCGCCACCACGACGCGCGAACGAATTCGCGCTGCCGGCACCCCGGGCCGGACGAGCTCAGAGCAGCGTCTCGACGAGCCCGACGACGTGGCGCGGATCGACTGTGATGTCAGACGCCACCCCACGGTTCCGCCGCGACCGGGTCGGGGTGCCGTCGCCCACGACATAGTGATACCGAAGCCCCTCCACCGTGCTCGCCAGCGCCCAGAAGCACCCGTTGACGTAATCGCGGGCAAAGAGCTCCACGACAGCTGCACCGGCGGGTGCGAAGGCGAGGTTCGTCAAGCCGGCGCCGTGCGGTCCCACCACACACTCGGCCTCGGCGAAGACGCGCACCTGGTCGGCCGGCGCCATGGTGCCGGGATCGATCGTTTCGAATCCCAGCGGTTCGAGCGCCGCCACGAGTGCCGCCTCGTTGGTCACCCGCCGGGTGTGCTTCCCGTCGCCACGGGTGACGTAGATCCTGCGCTGTGGCGGTGCGAGCGACTCGGGCAGGAACCGGGCACGGAGCCACGGGACGATCCAGCGCGGCGTCTTGAGATTGGGATCCGGCAGTGACGGCACGACGAGCTCGTCGGCCTGCAGATGCGGGTACTTGTCGCTGCCGAGACAGCGGTCCGCCGTCAGGCCGACGTGATCGAGGAGGTCGCGCTGGAACCGCGTGGTGCGGTTCACGACGAAGGCATCCGGCCTCGCATCCGCCCGGCGGAGCAACTCGAGCCGGGGCAGCACGTCGGTGAGGAAGTGGTAGTAGTTCTCGCTGCCCCGGGTGGTGAGCACCCCGACCGAGCCGGTCGCGGCGCTGATCTCGGGCAACCGCGTCCGCAGGAAGACCGGGTGCTGCGTCGGCCGGCGCACGCCGTAGTAGGGCGAGAGGTCCCACAACAACGTGTCGTCCTCGGTGATGACGGCCGCGTACGGACCCAGCACGCGACCTCGGCGCACGGTCGCGACCACGCACGGGTCGGTCGTCTCGTGTGCATCGCGGCTGAACCGGGGGTGGCCGGGCGGTGCGCCCTGGGGCAACGGCCGCTCGAGCGCCTCGGCGGGAGCGACGTCCACCACCGCCACCCCGCCGGTCGCGTGGGTGGCGGCGTACGCAGCGGCGCTGCGCGCCATACGACGCGGCGGACGGGGGCGCGCCGGGCTCTCGGGGAGCCGACGGGTCAGCGGGCCGACCATCTGGGTCGCGCACAGGACGCCCACCTTGACGAGCGGGAAGAGGGGCCGCAGGGCGCTCGGCAGCCGGGTCACCGTGTCACCGCGGGACTTCGGGAGCCGAGAACGGGGCGTGCGTGGTCGCCGTCTGCGTGGGCACGGTCGTCACCGCCGGGGCCGTCTGCGTAGTCGTGGGCGTCCGTGACCGATAGACGACGTCGACGCGGACCGGCGGCGCGACCGGTGCCCCTCCGGCTGCGAGCAGCCGCGCTCTGACCGCGGCGACGTCGCGACACGCGATCACGTTGGGCGTCGGGGGCTGCTCGTCGGACGTCCAGGGGGTGAGGTGTCCGTCCAGGAGGTGGATGCCGTAGCCCTGCTCGGCGAGTGCCGAGCGGATCTCGGCCGGCGTGATGCCGAAGTGCGACCCGTGGCCTGCGTGCTCGAACAGGAGCACTGGCGGCCGCACCTTATCGGCCAAGAGCCGGCGCGCCCCGCGCATGACGAGCAGCTCCGACCCTTCGACGTCGATCTTCACCAACGCTGGCGGGTCGGCGCCGACGAGGGCGTCGAGCGTCGTCACCGGCACGGTGATGGCCCCGTTCGTGCTCTCCGGTCGCGCGTCAGTGTCCGGCTCGTCGGCCGGCGCGAGACGGTTCAGCACGTCGCGGTCGAGGACTTCGAAGCTAGCCAGACCCGGGCTGTCGCTCACTGCGGCCTCGACCACGGTGACGTCGAGGCCGTTGAGCGCCAGGTTCGCCACAAGGTCGGCCCGGACCGGGGGGAAGGGCTCGACGGCCGTGATCGCCACCCCGGGCAGACGCGTCCCCACCATGGAGGAGAAGACGCCGACGTTCGCACCCACGTCCACGAAGTGGTCACCGGGTCGCAGGTAGCGCAGGCAGAACTGCAGCTCCTCCCACTCGTGGACGCCGTCGTAGAGGGTCCACACCGCGCTGAATTGGTGCGGCCGCGCCACGATCCGGGTGCAGCCGTCCACCGTCACGACCGCTTCGACGTCTTCTCCGGCGGCACCACGCGTCTTCCAGTGCCACGTGACGGCACGGCGCGCCGCGGCCAGGCGCGCCCCATGGTTGGCCGGGTGGGACGCGACCTTCCAGAGCCAGTACGCGCTGCGGCGCGTGCCGTGTACCCAGCGGGCCAACGGTGTGGATGCAACGGTCGAGGCGCTCACCTCAGGGCTCCGCCATCTCGGCGATTGCATCGGGGACGACGTCGCTGATCCCTGGGACGAAACCGCGTGCGACCTTCACGAGCAGCCACCACCCCAGGACCGAGTAGATGGCGCCGGCGACCGCGAGGCCCCCGGCCGCGCCCACGGTGCCGTCGAGCTTGGCGCCACCCAGGCACAAGACGAAGAGGAACGGCACCATCACGAGCGCAAGCCGCAGGTTCTCGCTGGCGGCCCGCATCGCGCGCAAGCCCGAGGTCGCGGCGCCCGCAATGCCGCTGAGCGCGACCGCTGCGCCGGCATAGGGCACGATGCGGCGGGCGGCGGGCCAGGTCCGGCCGAACACCGAAGTCATGGTGTGCACCGGTGCGGCATAGACGAGCGCCGTCCAGGCCAGCGTGAGGACGCCGGCGCCGAGCGCTCCCAGGGCCAGGAAACGGATCGCACGGCGGGTGTCGATCTGAAAACGCGTGGCCGCCAGCGCGATGAGCGCAGACTGCAGACCAGCCAAAAGGACCGTGATCGGTCCGAGTGCCAACTGGGACAGCTTGAATTCTCCGATCGCAGCAAGCGACAGGACGAACAGCAGCAGGTACGAGATGAGGTAGGTCCACGACGTGACGAGCAGGAACTGGCCGGCGAAGCGCAGTCCGACGCCACGCTCGCTCTCGTCCCAAAACCGGAGCAAACGGCGCCGACCGGCGCCCGAGAGGTGCGCGCGCACGGTCCACAACCCGACCAGAGCCCCCGTCCCGCTCCAGGCGCCGAAAAGCCAGGACAAGCTCGTGAGGCCGGCGTGCCGCAACACGCCGTACGCCACCAGGAACAGGACGAGCCACGCGATGTCGAGCCGGATCGCATAGGCAGGGTCGTACCGGCTGATCCCGATGTAGCGGGAGTAGTCCTGGCACGCCATCAGCGGGAAGGACACGGCGAAACCGACGAACGGGAGCGTGAACGCAGCCGGCAGCGCTCCGCTCACCGCGAGCACGAGCACGGCGAGCGACACGGCCAGCACGATCGCCGCGAGGTAGCCCGCACGCTCGTAGGTGAGGCGAAGTCCTCCGTCGGTCTCAGAGCGGGTCAAGAGGCAGTCGCTCGACATGCTGCGGACCAGACCCTGGCTCACGATGTAGGTCGTCGTGAGGATCGCGAAGACGCCCAGCGCGCTCGCCGAGCTGTAGTGGGCGACGATCAGGGCCAGCGCGAAGTTCGACACGCTCGAGGCACCCTGGTCCGCGACGGCGAGCACCATCACGCGCCGCGCCGAGGTGGTGGATCGGCGGGTTCTAACCGACCAGACCCCGGTCCAGAAGCCAGGCCGCGCGTGCGCGCCGGCGCGTCGGCGGGTGCGCGGGCGCACCTGCTCCTCCGATGTGCCGAGGTCCACCGCGCGCACGAGCACCCTCTGCTGCCTCATCCCCGGCGTCGCGCGAAGAGCACGAGCGCCATCCACATGGACGTCGGCAGGTGGCGCTCCGTCTGCGCCACAACGCGACGGAGCCTCGGCCACGGCTTGCAGTACTGCTCGAGGCCGGTCCGGTGCGCCAGAGCCCAGTCGAAGTCGGCGTCGAACAGGCGGGCCAGGTCCCTGCGGGTGTTCATCTTGTAGGCGGTCCGGAAGACGTCGCGCGCCTCGCGCCCGGGTTGGAGACGCTCCAAGGCCTGCGCGTGGCGGTCGTTGGGAACGATCCGCGCCGCGGCGGCCAGCGGCGAACGCCGGCTGATGGTGCGGGCGATGTACATACCCCCAGGACGAAGGACGCGGGCGAGCTCCGCCACGAAGGCGTCCGGATCGGTGACGTGCTCGAGCACGAAGTCGCTCACCGCGAGGTCGACCGACGCGTCGTCGAGGGGCCAGCGCCCGTCGGGGCCGATGCGCCGGAACTCGTCGATGGCGGGATTCTCCCGGCCCGCCTCGTCGATGTCGATGCCCACGACCAGCCGGCCCTCGCCGCGCAGGTCCTGCCAGGCTCCGCCCGGGCCGCCGGTGTCGACCAGGGCACCGCGGCCGCAGCCGACCTCGGCGACCAGCGTCGAGCGGGCGGCGACGGCCTGCGCGCTGACGAGAAAGACGTGCGCGCTGTCGAGGCCGAGGATGCGGTCATCGAGCATCTCGTCGAGCCCCGGCCCGCGGCTGCGCGTCGCCCTCATGACGCGGAGGGATGGTCTGATCCCGGCGGACCTTCGTGCCCGGGTGGCGCCGGCGCACCGACGACGCCGCCCACCCGTCGCGCACGCGCGGCGATCGGCTCAGGCTGCTGCGATGGCACCGGCCGGGCGGGCGGCTCCGCCGGGACGGTGGGGCGAGGCGGCGCCGCCTCTCGCGAGGAGACAGCCGGGCGGAAGCAGAGTGCGAGGAGGGAGGGTAACCAGAGCCACCGGTCGACCAGCTCGGGCGACTGCAGGGCAAAGAAGACGACCGTGACACAGCCCGCCAAGACGGTGTCGCGGGTGGCGCGATCCGGGCTCTTCGGGCGCCGGAGACGCCCATGGAGGAGCCGGTTGAACGCCGATCCCATCATGAGGGCCAGTGCGACGACCATGAA
>DATJTU010000334.1:0-3945 GCA_035503015.1 Acidimicrobiales bacterium
CAACCGGGCCGTGGCGGTCTCGATGTCGACCGGCCCAGCCGACGCTCTCGCGTTGGTCGACGTGCTCGTCGCTACCGGCACGCTCGAGCGCTATCACCTCCTCGCCGGAGTCCGAGGGGACCTGCTCGAACAGCTCGGGCGGCACGCGGAGGCTGCCGACGAGTTCGAACGGGCGGCCGGCCTCACCGCGAACGAGGCCGAGCGCGCCTTGTTGACCGCGCGTGCCGCGTCGAGCCGGGAGACGGCGCTGCGGACGGGAACTCCCGCGGACGCGTTCACGGATGGCGACGGGTGAGGCGGGCGCTGCTGCGTCGGCTGCGTCGGCTGCGTCGGCTGCCGCCCTCGCCCGTCCACGCCCGCAGACGCAACCGTGCCGGTGGCAGCGTCCCGTAGACGAGCACGGCATGGCCGCGTGGCAGGCAGCGCAGCTCCTCGGGCGGGAGGAGGCGCCGCGATCCAGTGGTCGACGTCGTGGAACGCCGGCCGGTCGCATCCCGCGTTACCGAGGGCTGTGCGATCTCCTCGTCCCCGATCAGCCGGCTGGCGTAGTCGAGCGTGTCGGGGTCGGCGATGCCGGGGAGGAAGAGCTTGGCGCGGTGGTTGTTCAAGACGGTCGGTGCACGCGCCCCGTACCGGCCGCGCACTTGGGCGAGGTCCTGCCAGATCGTCACCAGTTGGATCCCGTGCGACGCGCACGTCGCCGCCAGGCCATCGAGCTCGGGCAGGGGCGCGATGTGGGCCGCCTCGTCGAGGACCACGAGGAGCGGCGGGTCGAGCGCACGGCCGGCGCGCGTCGACGCGGTGAACGCGTGGCCCAGCACCTGCTGGGTGATCGTCGTGAAATAGCCGCGGAGCCGGCGCTGGTCGTGGGCGGGCGCGCACAGGAAGAGCGTGTTGGCGGCGCCGAGAAGGTCAACCGGCTCGAAGGGCGGTCCCGACACCGGCGCCTCGCGGGCGAAAGGCGCGAGGACCGTCTCGGCGGTGGTGAACACCGAACTCCGCGTGCGCTCGTCCCGGTACCAGGTGGCCTGCGCGGCGTGCAGCGACTCAGGATGCTCCGCCCGCTCCAAGATCCCCGACACCTCTGCGATCTCCTGGGTGTCCACCCACCGGACGACGTCGGGCATGGAACGGTGCTCCAGCGCGGCGGCGAAGAACAGAGGCGCCAGCAGCTTGGCGGCGGTCGAGTACCAGAACTCCCCGTCAGCTGTGGTGCCATCCGCCTTGGCCGCCTCGCAGATGTCGGCCGCCACCCGACAAGCCCGTGGCCAGTCGTCGCACCCCGACAACGGTGACCAACGGCTCCGCCGCACCACCGTCGACCCGCTCGGGTCGACGCACCACACCTGGCCCCGCCGGCGACAGGTCCCGAGCGTCTGGTGCAACAGGTCGCTCTTGACGCTCGCGGCAACGACCGGTCCCTGCCAGCCGAGAATGGCGGGCACCGCCAACCGGGTCGTCTTGCCGCTCTGCGTCGGTCCGACCACGACGAGTGATTGCGACCGCTCGGCGGCGACACCGGCGGCGCGCACGATCCCGGGCGAGACACCGAGGACGAGCCGGCCCGGCGGGGTCGACGCGGCGCCGACGAGAAGCGGGCGCAGGTCCCGCCGCCGGGCCCACCGGGCGCCTCGGTTCCGACCGCCGCTCCCGCCAGGGCTCGCGCCGGTGCAAACTCCCCGTCCGTGCGGTCCCGGAAAAATCGTCGCCCTCGACGACAGTGCGGCGACAAGTGCTCCCCCGAGGGCGAGCGGGACCACCGCCGCCTCCAATCCCGACACAAGATCTCGCGGTGACGCGCGTCGCCCGGCAGGCTCAGGCGGCCCGCGCCGACATCGCAGCGTCGGTGTCGACGATCGCGCGCTCGGTGGCGCTCAGGCGATGCTGGACCAAGAAGGAACGCTGGCCGACCTTCCAGAGCGCGATGCCGCGACGGAGCTGCGGCAAGAGCTCGGACTCGGTGCTCGACAGCGAGAGCAGCTCCGACGCCGCGTCGAGTTCGCCCGGCGCCTGTGCGTAGACCACGCGCGTCTCGGAGTCGGCGAGCAACCCTTGGGCGAGTGCGACCTGTTCGGAGTCGGATGCCCCGACCGATCGAAGGTCGGAGACCCGGTGCAACACAGCGACGTTCGACACCCCGAACGCGCGCGACAGCTTCCACGAGGACTGGAGCCACCGCGCCACGCCGAGGTTGGAGAGTATCGCCCACGCCTCGTCGACGACGAGGAAGAAGCGTCCTGAGCCGGCGGTCGCGGCGGACCGGGCGAGCGCCGCCTGCAGCCACGCGGTGGCACACGCCATCAGGACGCCGAGCGCGGCCGAGGAGTAGAGAGCCGAAAGATCGAGGACGACGAGCGGGGCGGAGAGGTCCAGACCCGGCGTCGTCGGACCGTCGAACATCCCGCACAGGTCGCCGTGCACCAGCCGGCGCAGCTCGAGCGCCACGTCGCGCCCGTCCTCGAGGAGGTCGCGCAACGTCGTACGCAAGTCCCGCGCCGCCTCCTCGCGCGGCGAGAGCAACGCCTCGACGACCATCGGCACCGTCGGCACGGCGTACCCGCGGCTCACCTGCTCGAGCGCCGCGCCCAATGCGGCACGCTCGCGTGGTGCGAGATTCCGGCCGAGACACGACGCGGCGAGTGACGAGAGGAGGCTCATGCGACGGCGCCCGGTCCCCTCGTATCCGTGTGCGCCCTGCTCGTCGAGGTCTGTCTCGCCGACTCCCGATCCAACCGGATCAGGACCAGGGTCGAGTGGGTTCAGCCGTATGGCCCCGCCGGGCCGGAGTGCGACGGGCCGCACCCCCCACGCATCGGCAAGGTCGGCGTACTCGCCCTTGGGGTCGACGACCCAGGCGCGACGCCCGAACACGGCTTGGCGCCACAAGAAGGTCTTCACGAACGAGCTCTTGCCGCGGCCGATCTGCCCGAACACGACCATGTTCGGGTTGGACACCACGCCTGCGGCGTACAGCTCGAAGGGATCGAAGACGAACGAGCCGCCGAGGAGGTCGTCGCCGATCACCACGCCTCGCTGGCCAAGTCCCGACTCGGCAATGAACGGATAGGCGGCCCCGAGGTTCCGTGTCGTCACCTGATGTGCCGGCATGTGCGGCATGCGCTCTCTCACGAGCGGTGAACGGTCGCCCGCCGCCCGTGAGGTTCTCCGTTACCTTTGCCCTGGCCGTGGCCGACCCCGGGCCATGGGGGAGGTGCAGCGCACGTGAACGACCGGTCGGAATCACAGACGCAGCCATCGAGCTCGCTGGTCGCGTCGTTGGGCGTGCTGACCCTGGTGAGCGGGTTCGTCGACGCCGTGAGCTTTCTCAGCCTCGGGCACGTCTTCACCGCGAACATGACGGGCAACGTGGTGCTGCTCGGGTTCGCCGTCGCCGGCGCACCGACGTTCTCGGCGACCGCCAGCATCACCGCGCTGGCCGCATTCGTGTGCGGGACCATCCTGTGCGGCCGCCTCGCCCGGCGGATACCCACGCATCGACCGCTCATGACGGTCGTGCTGCTGTTCGAAGCGACCCTCACTGCGATCGCGGCGATCATCGCGGCGGCGGAGGGCGTCTCGGGCCTCGCATCGGGCTGGCCGAAGCTCACGGTCATCGCCGTCTTGGCTCTCGGCATCGGCGCGCGGAACTCAGCGGTGCGCTGGCTCCGCGTACCGGAGATGACGACGACGGTCCTCACCACGACCATCACGAGCCTGGTCTCCGAAACCTCATTGACCGGCGGCATGGACCCGAACGCGGTGAAGGGCCTCACGTCCGTGGGCTCGATGTTCGTCGGCGCGATCATCGGCGCCGCGCTCACCATTCACGTCCACCCGGCGCTGCCGCTCGGGCTGGCCGCCGTCATCGTGGTGAGCCTCGCCGCCTTCTTCGCCCGCAACACCGACGCCCAACTCGGCATCGCCTGACACACGGACCCACCTACA
>DATJTU010000335.1:0-5456 GCA_035503015.1 Acidimicrobiales bacterium
GAACCCGTCGCCGACCTCGCCCGCCACCTCGGTCATGCGCTCGCCCACCCCGGCGAGGAGGATCTTGGGGTTGCCGTACTCGTTGGGTCCGGGGTCGAAGAACGGCGTCATCAGCGTGTGCGTGTAGAACTCGCCGCGGAACTCGAGCTTCCCGCCGGTCTCCCACGCCTTCCAGATCGCCCGGATGGCGAGGATGAGCTCGCGCATGCGCGGGGCGGGGTGCGACCACGGCATGGAGAAGCGCTTCGTGATGTGCGGCTTGATCTGGCTGCCCATGCCGAGCATGAAACGCCCCTTGGTCAGCAGCTGCAGGTCGTTCGCCACGACGGCGAGGGTCATGGGGTTGCGCGCGAAGGCGACCGTGATGCCGGTCCCGAACTCGAGGTGCTCGGTCGCGCCGGCGCCGATGGCGATCGGCAGGAAGGGGTCGTGACTCGTCTCGGCAGACCACACGCCGTCGTACCCGCTCGCCTCCGCCTTCGCCGCTTGGGCGTCGATGCCTGTGGGGTCGAACCCGATGCCACCGTCGATCTTCATGCGCGTCGTGTCCTCACTGTTCCTCGCCCCGCAAGAAGCGCTCGAGCTCTGCCGCGATCTCGTCACCCGAGGGGACTTCCTCCACGCCCATGGCGTTGCCCTCGGACGCGTCGATGCTCTCCTCGAGCTTGCGCACCATCGCCTGGTGCTCGGGGTTGTCGGCGATGAGCTGGTCGACCTGGCGCCGCGAGCTGTCGGCGGCTCGCCGGAGCGCGGAGGAGTCGAGCGACAGACCCCCGACGCCGGCCAGCCCCTCGATCAGCGCCGCGCTCGCTTCGGGGAACGGCATGCCCGCCACGTAGTGCGGGACGCGTGCCCACAGGCTGACGGCAGGGGTGCCCGCGTCGCCGAAGGCCATCTCGAGCGCTGCCATCACGCCAGCGGGGACCTCGAGCTCGCCCTGCACGATGCCAACCTGCTCGATGAGGTGCGCCGACTGGTGCGGCGCGGTGGCCGCGAGCTTGATCGGGCGCGTGTGCGGGGCGGGCGCGGGGAACGCCCCGAGGCCCACGACCATGCGCACCCGCCACGAGCGCGCCAGGCCGACCACCGCGTCGGTGAAGGCGCGCCACTGGAAGTCGGGCTCGGGGCCGACGAGGAAGAGGATGTCTCGGCCGGCCTCATCCGTGCCGTGGCGCACGACGGTGCGGGGCCACGTCAGCTCAGAGGTGACGCCGTTGACGATGCGGGCCACCGGACGCCGGGCGCGCTGGTCCAAGAAGAGCTCGCCGTTGAACGTGATGAGCGGCTCGCTCTCGCCGCCGCCGAGCAGCGCGGCGATGGCGGTCGTCGAGCCGAGGCCGGCGTCCACCCAGCCCTCGAGCGAGATGACGAGCAGCGGGTCGGTCAGCTCGGGCTCGCGGTGGACCTCGAAGATCTCGGTCATGCCGCCGGGTCCGTCCGGGCTCATGGCACGCCGACCAGCGACTCGGCCGCCATCTCGAAGAGCCGGCGGATCTGGGCCGGGAAGCCCTCGATGCTGCCCTGGTCGCCCGCGCCCGCGCCCGCGGCGTAGCGGGCGTAGACACCCTGGAGGATGCAGGCGAGCTTCCAGTAACCGAAGGCGACGTAGTAGCCCACGCCGGACGTGTCGAGCTCGGACCGCGCGCCGTAGCGCTCGAGGACCTGGGTGCGGGTGGCGAAGCCGGGCGCCGTGGTGGGGGAGAGGCCGAGCACGGCCATGCCGTCGCCGGGGTCGGCCCAATAGACCATGAGCAGCCCGAGGTCGGCCAGCGGGTCACCGAGCGTGCAGATCTCCCAGTCGAGGATGGCCCGCACGGTGCCGTCGTCCGCCAGCACCACGTTGTCGAGGCGGTAGTCGCCGTGCACGACCGACGTGCGCTGCTGCGCGGGGATCCGGCGGGCGAGCTCGTCGCTCACGCGCTCGACGAGGTCGCCGTGGTCGACGCCCTCGACCTGCATCTGGTCGTACTGCCCCCGCCACCGCTTCAGCTGGCGCTCGATGTAGCCGTCGTGGCGTCCCAGGTCGCCGAGCCCCACCGCGTCCGGGTCGACGTCGTGGAGCGCGACGAGCGTGTCCGCCATGTGGTCGCCGACGGCCCGGCGTGTCGCCGAGTCGAAGGCCTCTTCGGCCTGGGGCGCGGTGCGCAGGATGTGGCCGTCGACGAACTCCATGACGAAGAACGGCCGTTCGTTGATGGCCTCGTCCGTGCACAGACCGATGGTCGTCGGGACGGGGATCCCGGCCGGGCCGAGGGAGTGCATCAGGCGGTACTCGCGCGACATGTCGTGCGCAGTCGGCAGGACATGGTGGAGCGGCGGCCGCCGCAACGCCCACGCCCGTCCCGCCGCGTCCTCGACCCGGAAGGTGAGATTGGAGCGCCCCCCGGCGATCAGGGTGAAGGTGAGCGGGGGCGCGAGCTCGGGCACGTGGTCGACCATCCATGCGGTGACGTTCGCCCTGTCGATGCCCGCTGGCGTCCCGTCACCGGCCGCTGTCCCCGAGCTGTGAGGTCCCCCTGACATGCAGTCCGACGCTAATCGGTGCCGCGTGCCTGGAAACGAACGCCCGCCCGGCACCTCCGAGGTGGTCCGAGACCAGGAGACCGGCCAGAGATCGCGGTCGCAACCGGTAGTTTCGAGGTATGGACGTCACCGACCAGACCTTCCAGACCGACGTGCTGGAACGCAGCAACACCGTGCCGGTCGTCGTCGACCTGTGGGCTCCGTGGTGCGGGCCGTGCAAGACGCTCGGTCCCATGCTCGAGAAGGCCGTCGCCGACACGGGGGGAGCCGTCGAGCTGGCCAAGGTCAACGTGGACGACAACCCCATGGTGTCGACGCAGTTCCAGGTGCAGTCGATCCCCGCCGTGTTCGCGATCAAGGACGCCAAGGTGGTGGACGGGTTCATCGGCGCCGTGCCCGAAGCGCAGGTCACGGCGTTCGTGCAGCGGCTCGCGCCCGCCCCGACCGAGGCCGACCTGCTGGTCGCGCAAGGTGACGAGGCGTCGTTGCGCAAGGCCTTGGACCTCGAGCCCGACAACGTCGCGGCGACCGAGGGCCTGGCGCGGATCCTCATCGACCAGGGGGACCCGGCCGAGGCACTGTCGCTCCTGCAGCGCTTGCCCGAGTCCGAGAACAGCCGGGCGCTGGCGGCGGAGGCGAGGCTGCAAGAGGCCGGGGTCGACGTGTCCGGTGCCGACGGCGCCGACATCGAGGCCAAGCTGAACGAGCTGCTCGACCGCGTGCGCGAGGACGAGGCCGCGCGCCAGGAGTACGTGGATCTGCTCGAGGCGATGGGGTCTGAGAATCCCCGCACGAACGAGTTCCGCCGGGCGCTCGCGGCACGGCTCTTCTGAGGGTCGCGCCCGGTGGGGACTGAGCCGGCGGTGCGGTCCGCGCCGTCCACCGTCGCGCCGGGGCCCTTGCCGGTGCCCGCGCCGGCGCTCGACCTGGGCGGGCGCCGCTACGACCTCACCCACCGCGCGCTGGTGATGGGGATCCTCAACCGCACGCCGGACTCGTTCTACGACAAGGGGGCGACCTACGAGCTCGACAAGCTCTACGCCCGCGCCGAGGCCCTGGTCGCAGACGGCGCGGACATCCTCGACATCGGCGGCGTCAAGGCGGGCCCGGGGCCGGAGGTGACCGAGCCCGAGGAGCTCGACCGCGTCGTCCCGGTGGTGGCCGGGCTGGCCGCGCGCTTCGACACCCCGGTCTCGGTCGACACGTGGCGTGCCTCGGTCGCCCGCGCCTGTTACGCCGAGGGCGCGCGCATGGGCAACGACATCAGCGGGTTCGCCGATCCCGACTACGTGGTCGCGGCCGCCGAGCACGGTGCCGCCGTCGTCGCGACGCACATCCGCCTCGCGCCGCGGGTGCCTGACCCCGAGCCGCACTACGGCGACGTCGTGCGCGACGTCTCGAGCTTCCTCCTCGACCGCGCCGCCCGCGCCGAGGCAGCGGGCATCCCCCCCGAGCGCATCGTGCTCGACGCCGGCCTCGACCTCGGCAAGACCGCCGAGCAGTCGCTGACGCTGCTGCGCGCGTCGCCGGCGCTGGTGTCGTTGGGCTACCCCGTGCTCCTCTCCGCGTCGAACAAGACATTTCTGGGCAAGGTGCTCGATCTGGAGCTGACCGAGCGTCGCGAGGCCTCCATCGGCGCGGCGGCCCTCGGGATCTCGTGGGGCTGCCGGATCGTGCGGGTGCACGACGTCAAGGGCACCGCACGCGCCCGCGACGCGCTGGCTGCCGTCAGCGAGGCCGGATGACGGCGCGGACCCAGTCGGCCTACCTCGTGAAGGGCGACGACGCGTCGCTGGTCGCCCAGGAGGTGCGCACGCTGCTCGACGAGGTCGTGGGCGACCGCGACCACGCGCTCGTCGTCGAGGAGCTCGGTGCGGCGGCGGGCGAGGAGGTGGACGTCGGTGCGATCGTCGACGCCTGCCTCACGCCCCCGTTCCTCATCGACCGCCGCGTGGTGGTCGTGCGCGACGCCGGCCGCCTGGTGACGGCCGACGTGCCGCGCCTGGTCGAGGTCGTGCGCGAGCCGCTGCCGAACACGGTGTTGATCCTCGTCGCCGGGGGTGGCGTCGTGCCGGCGCCGCTCGTCAAGGCGGTCAAGGAGTCCGGCCAGATCATCGACGTGGTCACGAGCAAGGCGGGGGAGCGCAAAGCCTGGCTCCACGAGCACCTGCGCGACGCGCCGGTCAAGCTCGATCCGGCGGCCGCCGACATGCTCGCCCGGCACGTGGGCGAGGATCTCGGCCGCGTCGAGGGCCTCCTCGGCGCGGTCAGCGCGGCCTACGGCGAGGGGGCGCGGGTGTCCGCCGACGACCTGGCGCCGTACCTCGGCGGAGCGGGCAACGTCCCCCGCTACGAGCTCACCGACGCCATCGACAAGGGCGACCCCGGGCGCGCGCTGGTCGTGCTGCACCGGCTGCTCGACGCCGGCGGCCTCGCGCCGATGCAGATCATGGCGACGCTGCACGGCCACTTCGCCAACATGCTCGCACTCGACGGCGACGACGTGACGAGCGAGCGCGACGCCGCGGCCGTGCTCGGCACCGCTCCGTTCGTCGCCAAGAAGGCGCTGGAGCAGTCGCGGCGCCTCGGCAGCGCCAAGATCGCCGAGGCGATCAATTTGATCGCCGCCGCCGATCTCGACGTCCGGGGCATGAGCGGCCTCGACCCCGACGTCGTAATCGAGATCCTGGTGGCCCGGCTGGCCCGCCAGACCCGCCCCGCCAAGGCGGCGCGGCCGCGGGCGGCGGCGAGCCGCTAGGCGCTCACGCGAGGCGCGAGGAGAACCACCACCGGTGGTTCTCCGGGTCGCGGGTGGCGTACTCGCGCAACCCGTAGGGCTGGTCGGCAGGCTCGCGGTCGATCCGCGCGCCGGCGGCCTTGGCCGCTGCGAAGTGGGCGTCGACGTCGGGGACGATGACCGAGAGCCCGACGTG
>DATJTU010000336.1:0-13236 GCA_035503015.1 Acidimicrobiales bacterium
GGTGGGGTACTCGCTCGCGCTCTTTTCCTTCGCGTTGCAGCGGTCCACCGTCCCGGCCGACGTCAATGTGGCGGTGACCGGCGCCTTCTACTTCGCCTTCATCACGGCGCTCAACACGACCCTCCAGTCGCGCCTGCACGAGAGCGTGCGCGGCCGGGTCCTCGCGCTCTGGATGATGGGCTTCGGTGGCACCGTCGGCATCGGCAACCTGCTCGTGGGGCCGGTCGTCGAGGCCGTGGGGATCACGAACGTCCTGCTCTTCGGCGCCGCCGTGGCCCTGGTGCTGGCGTGGTACGCCGACGTGCGCAGCCCGGCCGAGGTTCAGGGCGTGCTGGGAGCCGAGTTCGCCCAGTAGGCCTCGCGCAGCACCTTCTTGTACAGCTTGCCGTTCTCGCCACGCGGCAGCGCCTCGGTGAAGTCGACCGACTGCGGGCACTTGTAGTGCGAGAGGTGCTCGCGGCAGAACGCGATGATCTCGCGTGCGAGCTCGGGTCCGGGGACGGCACCCGGCGCGGGTTGGACGACCGCCTTGACCTCCTCGCCCATCTCGGGCTCGGGGATGCCGAAGACGGCGACGTCGGCCACGGCAGGGTGCAGGACCAGGACGTCCTCGATCTCCTGGGGGTAGATGTTGACCCCGCCCGAGACGATCATGAAGAGCTTGCGGTCGGTCAGGTAGAGATAGCCCTCCTCGTCGAGATGCCCGACATCCCACAGGGTGGCCCACCCCTTGTCGTTGAACGTCTCCTTCGTCTTCTCCGGGTCGTGGTTGTACTCGAAGGTCACCGTCCGGTTGCCGCTGCCGAAGTAGACGACGCCGTCCTCGCCGGCCGGCACTTCGTCGCCGTCGTCGTTGCAGACGTGCACCTCGCCCCAGATGGCGCGACCCACCGAGCCGGGATGGGTGAGCGCCTCGTTCGACGAGATCCAGGTCATGCCGAGCCCCTCGGTGCCCGAGTAGTACTCGTGGATGATCGGCCCCCACCACTCGATCATGCGTCGCTTGACCTCGGGAGCGCACGGCGCCGCGGCGTGCACCACCGAGCGGAGCGAGGACACGTCGTAGCGGGCGCGCACCTCGTCGGGCAGCTTCAACATCCGCACGAACATCGTCGGGACGAACTGGGCGTGCGTCACCTGGTACCGCTCGATCAACTCCAGACACTCCTCGGGGTCGAAGCGCTCCATGAGCACCACGGTGCCGCCCATGCGTTGCGCCGTCATCGACCACACGAGCGGGGCGGAGTGATAGAGCGGCGCCGGGCTGAGATAGACGCTGCCCTCGCCGAAGCCCATGATGCGCTCGAGCATCGGCACGAGCGTGGCGCTGGTGCCGAAGGGATCGTCGCTCAAGGGCCGGCGGATGCCCTTGGGGTGACCCGTCGTCCCCGACGAATACAGCATCGCGAACCCCTCGCGCTCCTCCTCGAGCGGCTCGCCGGGGAAGCCCGCGACGAACTCGTCGTAGGAGACGTGGTCCGCCGAGAGCGGGTCGCCGAGCATGAGCCGGAGCTCGACCCCAGGCGTGAGACCCACCAGTTCTTCGGCCAGTGGCGCCAGGGCGGCCGAGGTGATGAGCGTGCGCGCGCCACAGTCGTTGACGATGTAAGCCGCTTCCTCGGCGGTCAGGTGCCAGTTGGCGAGCGTGTAGTAGACGCCGCTGCGCTGCAGCGCGAAGACGACCTCGTGGCTGCGGTGATCGTTCGGGAGCAACACCGCCACGTGGTCGCCCGGGCGCAGCCCGTGCGCGAAGAGGGCCTGGGCCAGGCGGGCCGAACGCTCCTCGAGCTCGGTGAAGGTCACGACCTGTCCCGACGCGGTGATGACGGCCGGCCGGGTGCCGGTGTCGCCGGAGGCGTAGGTGGCGGGGCGCAGATGGGTCGGGCGGGTGTCCTCGGGGCTCACCACCCTCTTCTAGCCGACGCGACGCCCACCCCGTATGGCCAGGGCATTCCGCCCGTTCCCCGAGAGACAGCCTGCTGGCCCCGTGACCCTCTCCGACACCGTGACGACCCGCACCTACTGCACGATCCTCTCGACCAACTACCTCCCCAGGGCGCTCGCGCTGGCCGAGAGCCTGCGCCAGCACGAGGAGGGCGCGGCGCTGCGCATCCTCTTCATCGACCATGCCTCCGACGACCGGCTCCCCCACCTGCCCGGGGTGGAGTGCCTCAGCACCTCGGTCCTGGGGTTGGCGGATCGCGCGGTCCTCGACCTGGCGATGTCCTACGACCTGGTCGAGTTCGCCACCGCGGTCAAGCCGCTCTTGTTGGGGGCGCTCCTCGACCGCGCGGACCAGGTCGTCTACCTCGACCCAGACACCTACGTGACGTCGCCGCTGCGCGAGCTGTCGCCGGCCCTCGCCGAATCGGGCGGCGGCATCCTCCTCACCCCCCACTTCCTCCGTCCCGCGCACGCGGGCACCGAGATACGCGACGGACACATGCTCCTCGTCGGCGTGCACAACCTCGGGTTCTGCGCCGTCGACCGGCGCGCCCGCGAGTTCCTCGAGTGGTGGTGGGGCCACCTGCGGACCGAGTGCCTCTACGATCCGCTCGCCGGCCTCTTCGTCGACCAGAAATGGATGGACATCGGAAGCTCGCTCTTCCAGGCCGCGACGCTGCGGCACGCCGGCTACAACGTCGGCGTCGCCAACTTGTCGGAACGGCCCCTCGCCCACGACGACGACGGTTACGTCGTGGCGTCGACCGGCGAGCGGCTGCGACTGTTCCACTTCCACGCGTTCGACTCGAACACGCCGGAGAAGCTCTCGGTGCGGTACCGGCACAGCACCGACAACGAGCTGGAGGACGACAGCGTCGTGCTGCAGCTGTGCAAGGAGTACGCCGGCGTCCTCTCCTCCTACGAGCAGGCGCTCCCGGCGGCGCCGCGCTATCCGTACGCCACCGACACGCGGGGCCGGGACATCTCGCGCCAGCTGCGGCGGGCGTACCGCCGGGAGTCGCTGTCGACGGACAGCCCGCTGCCGTCGCCGTTCGACCCCGCCGCGGCCCCGGCCTACGAGCGGTGGCGGCGGGCGGCCTGGCGACCGATCGCCCGCGGCCTGCTCGGCGAGGCGGCGAAGTGCCTGCGCATCGTCCTGCCCGAGGAGTACGACCGCATCAAGGCGCGGTTTCCGGGACTGGCCACCCGCCTGAACGACCGCTTCTCGGGCGGGACGGGGATGTGGGGCTGAGCCCGGACGGACCAGCGACCCGTGCCTGTTCCCGGTCCCTCGGCGGTGCCGCTGCGGGCGGCACACGACACGGCGCGCCCCGGTGGAAGAAGGCCATCCGCTCGGGGAGGGGGCGCACCGCTTCGGCGGGATTGCCGCGATAGAAGGTCAACTCCTCGGTCAACCTCGTCGACACCACCGACCCGGCCGCCACCACACTGCGCGCCGGGATCCGCGTCCCCGACGACAGGAGGCAGCCCGACATCACCACCGCGTAGTCCCCCAGCGCCACCGCTCCGCTGACGTACTTGTCACGCACCAGGTCGATGGAGTGGGTGAGGACGGTCGAGCGGAAGCCGGCGATCGCGGCGTGGCGGCCCAGCTCCAGCGCATCAACGCAGTCGATGTAGTGGTAGGACGCGATCTGGGCGCCCTCGGCCAGGTGCACCGAGGGGTTCCGCCCGGGGAGCTTCTGCGTCGGGTGGTCCCACCATCCCTTGATCATGTTGCCGGACCCGATGGTGGCGCCCTCCCCCATGCGCAGCTCGTCGAGGTTGGTGATGACGTTGCGCCCGCCGATGGACGCTCCCGGACCCATCGACAACGTCCGCACCGTCAGGACGCTCGGCCCGATGTAGGCCGTCGGGTGGATGTCCCACTTGTAGAGGTGCCGGGCGATGAACCGCTTCAGCGGCAGCGGCGCCAACGCGAAGAGGTAGGCGAACGCCATGCGCATGCCTCAGCCCTCCCCGCCTGCGGCGCTCACCGCGCTGGCTGTGCTGGCGGATGTGCCGCCGCCCGCTCCCTCTCGCACCGCCGTCGGCCCGGGCTGCCCGCTCGCCTCGGCGAGGAGCGACCGCACACCGGAGGCGAAGTTCGCCCACGTGAACCCGTCTGCGTGCCGCCGTGCCGCGCGCAGGGACTCGGCCGGCACGCGCAGGGCCCGCTCGACGGCGCCGGCGAGAGCCGCGGGCCCGGTGCCGTCGACGACCGTCGCATGGCCTGCCGTCACCTCGAGCAGCGCCGGCTCCGGCGTGATGACGACGGGGATGCCGAGACGCATCGCCTCGAGCGCGGGAAGCCCGAAGCCCTCGAAGTCGGAGGGGAAGACCACCAAGCTGGACGAGGCGAACTCCTCACGAAACTGCTGCGCGGTCAACCACGGGCGCACCGACACGACGTCCGCGAGCCCCAGCTGCGCCACGCGCGCCTCGAGTGCCGCTTGCTGCCGCGCCGGGACGCCGACCAGGCGCAGGGGCAGGGGCGCCGCTTCCCGCACGCACAGCGCGGACCACGCCCCGAGGACCAGGTGCACGTTCTTGTTGGCGAAGTGCCCGAAAGCGATCGCGTAGCCCTCCCGCGGCGTGCGGGCGGGCCACGCGTCGACGTGGTCCGCGCCGAGGTGCGCGACGCGGACGGGCCGCCGTGCGACACCCGGGTGGAACCGGAGGAGGTCCGCCTTCGTCCGCTCGGAGATGCACGCGACGGCGTCGGCCTGCCGGTACCCGATGCCGTGGCTGACCCTGCGCACCAGCAGCGACGTGGGACCGAACTGGCGAGGCAGGACCCGGTAGCGGAAGTCCCACGCGATGACGGCCCGCGGGCACGGGAGGGGCGTCAGCGCCGTCGCCGGGAGCATGGCCAGCACGACATCGGCGTCGAGGGCGCGGCACAGGCGGGGCAGGAGGACGGATTGCGTGGCGACGCGACGGCCTGCGCCCCGGCCCGCGGCGCCGCCACCCCCGGCGTCCACCACGTGGACGGCGACGGACGCGGGCACCGCGATCCCCGCGTCGGCGCGGACGACGAGATGCACTTCGTCCTCGGCCCCGATGCGCTGCCAGCCGGAGAGAAGGTGCTCCGAGACGATGCTCAGGCTGTTCTCACCGCGGATCGCGAGGCCGTCGACGACGACTCGCACCGAGCCCCTACCGTCTCTTGCGCCAGAAGGCGCCGAAGCCGTCGACGTCGACGATCGCCTCGTCGATGCCGTTCGCCTTGCGGTAGTCGAGCACCGCGCGACCGGCTTGTGACTGGTGGCTGCCGAAGTCGTCGATGATGCAGAAGCCTCCGGGTGACAGCTTGGGGTACAGCGCCTCGATCGCCTGCCAGGTCGACTCGTACATGTCACCGTCGAGCCGCATCACCGACAGCGCATCGATCGGCGCGCTCGGCAGCGTGTCCTTGAACCAGCCGACGAGGAACTGCACGCGCTCGTCCAAGAGCCCGTACCGCTCGAAGTTGTGACGCACCTGGTCGGCCCCCACGCTCAGACCGCGGCGTGTGTGCAGGTCGTCACGGGTGTCGGCCGGGTACAGCACGGCGTTGGGTGCCGGCAGGCCCTGGAAGGAGTCGACCACCCAGACCACGCGGCTGGCGTCGCCGCGCACCACGAGGTTGGCCTTCATGAAGATGCACGCACCGCCCCGCCACACCCCGGCCTCGATCAGGTCGCCCGGCACGTCGTCGTCGAGCACGGCCTGCACGCAGTGCTCGATGTTCTCCATCCGTCGCAACCCGATCATCGACTCGGCCCGGGCGGGCCAGTCGCGACCCGCCTCACGAAGCGCCGGGTCGTACGGCTTCTTGTAGGCGATCTCGAGCTGCGCGCGTGCAGCAGCCCGGCCCACCGCGTTGGCCATCCGCCGCTTCCACGACGTGGAGCCCGCCGTTCGGACGCCGCCCAGGATGCTGTCGTTGTCCTCGGCCAGCGCGCCCGTCAGGCTGCGCTTCACCAGGTCGAGGTAGAGCGACGTCGCATCCGAGACGGTCGTGCCGGCCGGGGGCGGGGCATCGGTGAGCGCCGAGCGTGGCGCCGTCATCGCCGCACCTCCTCGAAGGCCGGCGCTCCCGCGCCGTTCCCGCCGTCGTCGCGCCGTGCGATCGTCGCGTCGCCCGTGGTGCGCTCGCCGCGGTGGAAGAACGCCAGCGTCTCGGGAAGCGGGCGCATCGCCACAGCCGGGTTGCCGCTGTAGAAGGTCAACTCCGTGGTGAGCGGCGTGTTCACCACCGAGCCGGCGGAGACGATCGAGCGGGCCGGCACCCTGGTGCCGCTCAAGAGGGTCGAGCCCGACATCACGGCCGTGTGGGCGCCGATCTCGACGGGACCCGTGACGAACCGGTCGCGCACGAGGTTCAGGCTGTGGGTCAACACGGTGCAGCGGAACCCCGCAAGAGAGCTGTAGTCGCCGATGTCGACACGGTCGGAGCAGTCGATGTCGTGGGCGACGGTGATCATGGCGCCGCGCCCCAGCACCAGCGACGGGCGGCGTTGGGGCGAGTGCGGGAAGGCGTCGGTGGACTGGTCAGCTGAGCGCGGGAACCCGGCGATCCAGTTGCGCGAGGCGATGCTCGCTCCTTCGCCAAGACGGAGCTCCTCGAGGTCCTTGATCACGTTGAACGGGCCGATGCTGGCACCGGGACCCATGACGAGGTGCCCCACCACGATGACGCTGCGGCCGATGTACGCCGTCGGATGGACGTCCCACCCGAGCAGCCTTCTCACCAGGCGGACCTTCAGCCGCGAGGGCAGCACCATCGTGCAAATAGCCGTGAAAAGCCGCAAGCATCACCCCACTGGTCCGTTCGTCCATAATGGGGAACGCAACTCCGGCGACAGCCTTACGAGGGTCATCGCGCTCCCGAGCCGGGTCGCGGCCAGTCCAGCGAGGGGTGGAGGAACGGGAATGGACACCGAGACCGACTACGAGCCCGCCGCGCACTACGACCGCGTCCACGAGGCATGGCTCCTCATCATGGGTGAGGAGTTCCACTACGGCTTTTTCGCGACGCCCGACACGCCGCTCGGCGACGCCACCGACGCGCTGACCAAGCACATGCTCGAGCGGGCGCGCATCGCGGCGGGTGACCGCGTCCTCGACGTGGGCTGTGGGACCGGCCACCAGTCGTGCAAGCTCGCCGAGGAGCGCGGCTGTTCGGTGCTCGGCATCACCACCAGCGCCAGCGGCGTGGCCGCCGCGTCGGCGCTGGCGGCGGCACGCGGCCTCGGCGACGTCCGCTTCGAGCAGCGTGACGGCACCGCCAACGGGCTCGGCGCTGCCTCGTTCGACGTGACCTGGGTGCTCGAGTCGTCGCATCTCATGCGCGACCGCACGGCCCTGCTCTCGGAGTGCGCCCGGGTCCTCGCCCCCGGCGGGCGCCTGACGCTCTGCGACATCGTGCGGCGGCGCGAGATCCCGTTCCCCGAGGTCCGGGCGCGCCGGCAGGACTTCGCGACGCTCCGCGCCGCCTTCGGGGACGCCCACATGGAGCCTCTCGACGCCTACACCGCCACGCTGGCCGACCTTGGCATGACCGTCACCGACAGCACCGACATCAGCATGGAGACCCTGCCGACCTTCGCCGCCTGGCGTGCCAACATCGAGGCGAACCGGGCCGCTGTAGCGGAGCTGCTCGGGACGCAGGGCATGGAAGACTTCGAGGCGGCCACGCACATCCTCGAGGCCTTCTGGCAGGACGGCACCCTCGGGTACGGGATCCTGGCCGCCGTCAAGAACCCCTGAGCCCCCCGGGGCGTAGGACAACTGAGTCACAATTTTCGTCACAATTCTCTGGGGCAATCGACCGCACTCTCCGAAAGGACATGCATGCCAGCAGACCAGGACAAGGTGCGAGCGCTGATCGGGGACTTCCTCGTCCGCGCCAACAAGGGCGCGGACGGGTGGACCGACCAGTCGCCTCTGTGGGGCGACGGGCTCGGGCTGGACTCGCTCGAGGCCGCCGAGCTGTCGGCCATGCTCGAGGACGAGTTCGGAACGGACCCGTTCTCGGCGGGCGACGAGTTCCCCGAGACGGTGAGCGACATCCTGGCCTTCTACGCGGCCGTCAAGACGGAATGATCCTGCTCCTCGAGGCTGCTGCCGCGGATGCGCCCGATCGGACCGCGGTCGTCACGCCCGAGCGCGCACCCACCTACGGCGCCCTGCTCGACGACGCCCGGCGGATCGCCGCGTCGCTGCAACGCCGCGGCATCACGAGGTTCGCCGTCGCGGAACCCGACGCGGCCTGGGTGATGGGCCTTCTCGCCGGCGCCGCGCTGGCGGGGGCGGAGCCGTGCCAGTTCCAACCGGACACGCCCGCAGCCGAGCTTGCGACCCAGGCCGCCGCCCTCGGCCACACGGTCGTGGTCACGCGGCGCCAGGACCTGCACGATCTCGTCCGCGACGGCGGACACGACAGCGGCCAACTCGAAGCGCTCCGGCCCGAGGACCTCGCCGACGACGCCGCGGCAACCGCCGCGTCAGCTGCAGCGGCGCAGTCGGACTCGCCCGGCGAGACCGGCGCGCAGCCGCTCATGATCCGCACCACCGGGACGACGGGGCTGCCCAAGGCGGCGCGCCACGACTGGCGCGTGCTCACCCAGACGGTGGCCGGCATCCGGCCCGCCCCGACACAGCGGTGGCTGCTCGCCTACGGGCTGCACCAGTTCGCGGGGATCCAGATCCTGCTCCATGTCGTCGCCAGCCAGGCCACGCTCGTCGCGCCTTTCCCTCGCCAGCCCAAGGACGGCCTCGAGGCGATGATCCGCGACGGTGTGACGTGCGTCAGCGCCACGCCGACGTACTGGCGTTTCCTCCTCACCGAGGCGCGCAGCCGCCGGGCCGAGCTCCCGCCGCTCGAGCAGATCACGCTCGGCGGCGAGGCAAGCCCGGCCGACTTGCTCGACGACCTCCGGACCACCTTTCCCGGGGCGCGGATCTCGCAGGTGTACGCGTCGACCGAGCTCGGGTCGATCACGTCGGTCCGCGACGGCCGGCCAGGGATCGCGGTGGCGGATCTCTTCAGCGAGGAGAACCCGACGGCCAACGTGCGCGTCACCGACGGTGAGCTGTGGGTGCGGCCCGCGGCCGGGATGCTCGGCTACGCCGGCCAGCCCAACGAGGCCACCGCCCCCGGCGAGTGGCGTCCGACGGGCGACCTGGTCGAGATCGTCGACGGTCGCGTCCTCTTCCGGGGCAGGACGTCCGAGGTGATCAACGTCGGCGGCGTCAAGGTGCACCCGTTGCCGGTCGAGGAGCGGATCGCGGCGCTCGACAGCGTGGCCGCGGCGAGGGTCTTCGGCCGGCCGAGCAAGCTGACCGGATTCATCGTGGCGGCCGAGATCGTCCCCGCACCCGATGCAGGCGCGGACCACGAACAGATCAGGACCGACGTCAACGGCGCCGTGAGCGACCTCCCGAGAGCCTGGCAGCCGCGCCACCTCTCCTTCGTCGAGGCCATCGAGACCAAGGGTGGCAAGACCGTGCGGGGGACGGCGCGATGAGCCCGTCCCAGACCGACCGCGTCGCCCTCATCACGGGCGGGAGCAAGGGCCTCGGTGCAGGGCTGGTGCAGGCGTTCCTCGACGCCGGCTACTGCGTCGAGACCTGCGCGCGCACCACGACCGACACCGTGCGGGCGTGGGAGGACGACCCGCAATACAAGGAGCGCCTCCACTTCGCGTCCGTCGACGTCTCCGACGCGGCCCAGGCCGAGCGCTTCGTCAAGGACACTGTGGCGCGCTGGGACCGCCTCGACGTCGTGGTGAACAACGCCGGCGTCGCCCGCGAGGGCATCCTCGGGCTCTTCGGCGACGATGCGCTCGATCAGGTCGTCGACCTCAACCTGAAGGGCACCGTCTACGTGACGCGCGCCGCCAGCCGGGCGATGCTGGCCCGCCGCGCCGGCGCCATCGTCAACATCTCGTCGGTCGTCGGGCTCTCCGGCTACCGCGGGCTCGCCGTCTACGGTGCCACCAAAGCTGCGCTCGACGGCTTCACGCGTGGCCTCGCCCGCGAGCTCGGCTCACGCGGCATCACCGTCAACAGCGTGGCCCCGGGATACCTCCGCACGGAGATGAGCCACGGGCTCGACGAGGCCCAACTCGGCCAGATCGAGCGGCGCACCCCGCTCGGGCGCCTCGGCGAGCCCGACGACGTCGCCCGCGCCGTCCTCTTCTTGACCGACCCCGCCAACCGCTACATCACCGGCCAGGTGCTGGTGGTGGACGGCGGGCTCACCTGCTGAGACTCTCCCCCTCCCACCTCCCGCCTCACCGCGAGCGGCCCGCAGCCTCAGCCTCGGCGGGGCGACCAACTCCAGCGCCGGAGCCCGACGGCGATCCCGGCCGCGCCCCAGATGAGCATCACGCCGAGGTCGCGCCACGGCCAGTACGGCGCACCGCGCTGGCCGAACGAGCCCACCAGCGCGTCGATCAGGTGCCGGATGGGGAAGAAGTTGGCGAAGGTGGCCAGGCCCGAGCCGGGCGCGATGGGGAACCACAGGCCCGAGAGCGCGACGAGGATGAAGAAGGTCAGGCTGACCATCGGACCGGCCGCGTCCGCGTTCGGCACCAGCGTGCTGATACCGACGCCCAGCGCGCTGTAACAGACCATGGCCACCAGCACGGTCACCACGAAGGGGCCCCAGTGGGCGGGCCCGGTCACCCCGTAGCCGAGCCGTCCCACCACCAAGAGCAGCACGACACCGAGGGCGGCCACGATCATGGCGTTGACGATGATGGCGCCCATCAGCATCCACGTCGGCAGCGGGCTCAGCCGCACGCGCTTGAGCAGCCCCATCTCGCGGCGGTTCACCAGCGTGATGGCGAGGATGGTGAAGCACGCGGCCATGACGCCATACCCGCAGAAGCCGGCGACGTAATAGTCGAGCAGCTTGATGCCGCCGTACGACTTGACGGTGGTCGTCCCCGCCGTCGCGCCGAGCAGGATGAGAAAGACGACGGAGAACGCGATCGTCATCAACGCGCCGATCGGGTTCAACCAGAACGACAGTTGCTCGAAGCCGACCTGGCGCGCGACGAGGCGCAGGTCGCTCATCCCGCGGAAGTTGCCGCGTTCGGGGACCTCCACGTCCACGCCGGGTCCGGACACTGCGCTCACGTGCCCGGCTCCCCCGGATCGCCCGACCGCGTGAGGCCGAGATAGATGTCCTCGAGCGACACGCGCAGGACGGAGAGGCCCGCCAGCGCGTAGCCGCCTGCCAGCGCCCACCCCGTCAGGTCGTGCAGCACCCGCAGCTCGTCCTCGGTGTGGATCTCCACCAGGCCGTCGCCCACCGGCACCCCCGCGACGGGCAACTCGGAGGGCGTCACGCCGTCGGGCAGGCGGAAGCGGATGGTCACGGCGCCGAGGTCGCGGCCGCCGATGGACGCGGGGGTGCCGCTCGCGACGATCTCCTGCCCGAACAGCACGGCGGCCTGGTCGGCCAATGCCTCGACCTCGTCCATGTAGTGCGTGGTCAACAAGACGGTCGTCCCCGCGCCGGCGAGGCGGTGGATGAGGTCCCACGTCTCGCGCCGGCCCGACGGGTCGAGGCCCGTCGTCGGCTCGTCGAGGAACAAGAGCTCGGGGTTCCCGACGATCCCGAGCCCGACGTCGAGGCGGCGCTGCTGGCCTCCCGAGAGGTGCTTCACGCGGTCGTCCGCCTTCTCGGCCAGCCCGATCAGCTCGATCACCTCGTCCACCGGCCGCGGATTCGGGTAGTACCCGGCGTTGCGCGTGAGGACCTGGCGCACGGAGTAATAGGGCTCGATGGCGAGCTCTTGGAGGACGACACCGATGCGGTTGCGCAGCCAGCGCTGGGTGGCCCGGTCGGCGGGATCGACGCCGAGCGTCTCCACCCGGCCGCCGCTCCGCGTGCGGAAACCCTCGAGGATCTCGACCGTCGTGGTCTTCCCGGCGCCGTTGGGACCGAGGAGGGCGAACACCTCGCCGCGTTGCACCTCGAAGCTCACGTCGCGCACCGCGACGGTCTCCCCGTACGACTTCGCCAGGTGTTCGACGCTCACCGCGGGCACGGCGACCCCGCGACGACGAGCTGCGTCTGACGGACGCTCCGGTTTCGGACCGACGACCCCCTCGGCATTGCGACGACGCTACCTGGGGCCGGACCCTGCTACGCCGACGCAGCGACCCCCGCGCCGACCCTGCTGTGTTCGAGCACCTTGTCGAGCAGGTCGCGCAACTGCCGTAGCTCCGCAGTGGAGAGCGCGGCGAACGCGGCCGGCGGCACCGAGAGCGCGTCGTCGATCTCCGCCGCCAGGCGACGGCCGGCGTCGGTCAGGACGATGGTCTTGACCCGCCGGTCGTCGGGCGAGGGCTCCCGGCGGGCCAGCCCGCGTTCGGCGAGGTCGTCGACCAGCGCGGTGATGTACGACGGGTCGACGCCGAAGCCCCGCGCCATCTCACCCATGGAGATCCCGTCCTGGCGGCGGAGCCGCACCAAGGTCTTGAGGACGCCGGGCGAGAGCTTCAGCTGGACGGCGAGCGCGGCCATCCGCTCCACGTACTCGCCCTCGAAGGCGACGCGGCGCAAGCGCTCGAAGGCCTCTTCGGCCGTTCCCACGCCCCGATTGTCCCATCGCCGAAGGTATTTGACAAGCCTCGATCTTTTAGTATTATGAAGTATTCCGATGGCACGTGGCGCTCCCTCCTTCACGCTCACCCCGGAGCTGCGCCGCACGTCGACCGTCGTGGTGCTGGGGTCGATCATGTCGATCCTCGACACGACGATCGTCGCCGTCGCCCTTGCCACCTTGGGCCGCGACTTCCACGTCTCGGTGACGACCATCCAGTGGGTCGCCACCGGCTATCTGCTGGCTCTGGCGATGGTGACACCGGTCAGCGGCTGGGCCGTGGACCGCTTCGGGGCGAAGGTGATCTGGATGGGCTCGACCGCCCTCTTCGTCATCGGCTCGAGCCTGTGCGGCCTCGCCTGGTCCGCCAACTCCCTGATCTTCTTCCGCATCCTCCAGGGCATCGGCGGCGGCATGCTGCTCCCGGTGGGCCAGTCGATCCTGGCGCGCGCCGCTGGCCCGCAGCGCATGGGACGGGTCATGAGCATCATCGGGGTGCCGATGGTCCTCGGCCCCATCATGGGGCCGGTCATCGGCGGGCTGATCGTCTCGAACTACAGCTGGCGCTGGATCTTCTACATCAACGTCCCGATCGGCATCGTCACGCTCGCCCTCTCGCAACGCTGGCTCCCGCGCTTCGACAGCGACGCGCCCATCCTCGCCGCATTCGACCGCCTCGGCTTCT
>DATJTU010000337.1:0-14046 GCA_035503015.1 Acidimicrobiales bacterium
GTGGGCATCTTCTACGTGGTGCAGTCGAGCCCGATCACCCAGACCATCGCCGGGCACATCTACCTGTGCAACAGCGGCAGCCAGACGACCACCGAGGTCCCGGGCGGATCGCTGGCGGCCAGCGGGCCCACGACCGTGTCGTCGAGCCCCAACCCACTCGGAGCGACCCCGGTCGGTGCCGGCGGCTACACGATGACCGCGACGGCACCCCCGGGCTACACGCTCGTCGTGTGCGGCGGTTCGTCGACCCCGACTTCGTCGGGGAGCACGGCCACCGAGTCGGTCACGGTCCCGAGCGGCGGCGCAGGGGTGGGCATCTTCTACGTCGACGCGCCCGTGACGGGCCCCACGTCGACGACCGGTTCTGGAGGCTCCGGTGGCACCGGCACGTCCACACCGGCAAGCTCGCCGGCGACGTCGCCAGCCAGTTCCTCGAGCGCGACGTCGCCTGACGCGCCCGCCACGACCGCGGCACTCGCCTTCACGGGCGCTCCCCTCACGTGGGAGTGGCTCTTCGGCCTGCTGATGGTTCTCCTGGGCTCGGCGATGGTGCTCGTGGGCCGCATGCGGCGTGGGCTCGCCGGCAAGGGCCACCTCGAGGTCGCAGCCGTTCCCGATCAGAGCGCGGCCGTCGTCGAGACGGCGCCGCGGCACCTCACGGAGCAGGGACGGGCTGGCTCGTTCCGGCAGTGGACGACGCGGCGCAGCCGAGGGCCTCGCCCTTCCTGACTCGCGCGACAAGAGCAGCGCTGCCTGCCCGCGGCCTTGCGCGGTGCGTTCGGTGGTCCCTGCAACTCCGCCCTCGCGCGCAGAGACCGATGTTCTCATCCTCAGGGTGGAGCTGACCCCGACTTCGGGCTGAGGCGGTTTCAGGGTGGTGTCAGGGACATCCCCGATATCGACGGGAACGGGCGTCGTGCAAGGCTTGAAGGGTGATCGAGGCGCGCGGGCTCTCCAAGCGGTTCGGGGACGTCCTTGCGGTCGACGATCTGTCCTTCGACGTGCGACCCGGCACCGTGACGGGTTTCCTCGGACCCAACGGGTCGGGAAAGTCGACCACCATGCGCATGATCATGGGGCTCGATGCGCCGGTAGCAGGCTCGGTGAAGGTCCTAGGACGGCGCTACCACGACCTGCCCTGGCCCTTGCGGGAGGTGGGCGGCCTCCTCGAAGCGAAGGCGATCCATCCTGGCCGCTCCGCCCGAGCCCACCTCCTCGCACTGGCGCGAAGCAACGGCATCGCCCGGACGCGTGTCGACGAGGTGCTCGAGCTGGTGGGTCTCTCCGCCGTGGCCGGAAAACGCGCCGGCAAATTCTCGCTCGGGATGGGGCAGCGCCTGGGTATCGCGGCGGCACTCTTGGGAGATCCGGCAGTGCTGCTCTTCGACGAACCGGTGAACGGGCTCGACCCGGAGGGGATCCGCTGGGTCCGCACGCTCTGCAAGAGCTTGGCGACCGAGGGTCGCACCGTGTTCGTGTCGAGTCACCTCATGGCCGAGATGGCTCTCATGGCCGACCACCTCGTCGTGATCGGCAAGGGCAAGTTGATCGCCGAGACGTCCGTTGCCGACTTCGTGGCGCGCAGTTCCAAGCAGGCGGTCAAGGTCCGTACCCTGTCGCCACGTGAGTTCTCCGACGCCGTGACGAATGCCGGCGGCACCGTCATCGCCGACCCGGACGGGTCAGTGACCGTGACCGGGCTGTCGGCGCCCCAGGTCGGCGACCTCGCCCTGTCGATCGGGGTGTCGCTGCACGAACTCACCCCCGTCGCGTCGCTCGAGGACGCCTTCATGGAGCTGACCGAGCAGTCAGTCGAATTCCGGGCGGGCCGATGACCGCTGTTCTCGAATCGCCCGCGACGTTCGTCGTCGACCAACCGTCCGACCGCGTCGGCCTGCGCGGGGCGATGGCGGCCGAATGGACCAAGCTGTGGTCAGTTCGTTCGACCATGTGGACGCTCGCGGCCACGGCGGTCGCGGTCGTGGGCTTGGCGGCGCTCAGCACGGGGACACGAAGCGCCAGTGACATCGTCGACGACCCCACGCGCCTGAGCCTGATCGGCATCTTCCTCGGCCAGCTCATCTTCGGGGTCCTGGGCGTCCTGGTCATGAGCGCCGAGTACGGTACCGGCACGATCAGGGCCACCTTGGCTGCCGTGCCACGGCGACCCGTCGTGCTCGCCGCCAAGATCATCGTCTTCGGGGCGGTTGCCCTCGTGGTGAGCGAGGTCTTCACGTTCGTCGCGTTCGGAGTCGGTCAGGCGATCCTGTCCGCCCGGCACGCCGTCGGGGCACAGACGGCCATCGCCCAACACGCGCACGCGCTCGGCGTGAAGGTGCCGCCCAGCATCAAGGGACTGGTCTCGTCCAGCGGCACGGCGTCACTGGGGCAGCCAGGGGTGCTGCGAGCCGTTGTCGGTGCCGGCCTGTACCTGGTCGTCCTCGGGCTGCTCGCACTCGGGCTGGCGACGATCATCCGCCACACGGCGGGCGCAATCTCCGCGTTCGTCGGCGTGGTGCTGGTGCTGCCGCTCATCGTCCAGGCCCTGCCGGCGTCGATCAGCAACGCGGTGGCCCGCTATCTGCCGGCGAACATCGGCATCGTCATGTTCTCGACCAACCACGTCCCCGACGATCTCGGGCCGACATTCAGCCCGTGGACGGGCTTTGCCCTGTTGGTGCTGTACACGGTGATCGTGCTCGGCGTCGGCTGCTGGGTCTTGGTGCGGCGCGACGCGTGAGCCGCGGAGCCTGATCGTCAGCGACGAAAGCGCCGGGCCACGCCCCGGCGGCGGCTGGCGATCTGTTCGCGGCGCATCTCCGGCGAGAACGCCGGGGTCGACGCCGGAAGCGACGACGCGACCGCGGGCAACTCGACCACCTTGACCCGCGGGGCGGGTGCGTTCGTGGGCCGGACGTAGCGGTAGGTGAAGAGCCCGTTGCCCAGTCCGGAGGTGTCGAGCCAGTTCTGCACGGCCGGGTCGTTGTGCGCGAGCACGACGCGGACCACGCCGTCGCCATCGACCTGGAGTTGCCGGTCGTTGAGGCTGGTCACCCGGTTGGCGAAATCGAGCGGCACCATCCAGTCCAGGACGTAGGTCTGAATGGACCAGTAGGTCACCTCGGGCTGGTCGAACTCGACGATGAGGGCCTCCTGCGGCCCGAGATCCCATTGACCGGCCCCGTGCAGCATGTTGTCCGCACCCCCCACCGGCTTGTGGGGCTCCTGGAGGTCGTTGACCGGGAGATGCGCCCGCAACCCGGCAACGTAGGTCTTCCACACGCCCACGCTGGCCTCGACCCAGTCTGCGACCCGCTCGAGAGCCGCCGCGTGCGAGCTCGGCGTGAGGTTGGCCACCGGGCCGACGTCGTCGAGCCGCTCGATGTAGAGGGAGGCCAGTGCGTCGTGCTCCCAGTCACCGACGAACTCCCGCACGTTGAGGTAGACGGCATCGGGGCTGAGCGGCAGCCAATTCGCAGGCCGTGCGGGGCCGCCGAGGAACAGTTCGAGGAACCCGTCGCGTCCGATGTCGAGCTCCTCGAGTGAGAGCTCCGCCAGGACATCGGTCTTCCCGAAGACGAACTCGCCGTCTTGGACCGAGAACAGCAACTCCTTCACTCCTGTCACGTCACCGGACACGCGGTAGGTGCCGCCCGGATCGAGCATCGCCCGGTAGTAGTTGTTGTCCGTGTTCGTGGCGCCGAACGGCGTCGTGTCGTCACCCACACGGAACAGCGAAGGCCGCGCCGGGTCCCCGAACTCGACGTAGATCTGCTGGGCCAGGTTGGTCAGGCGGCTGACGTAGCGATAGCCCTCGGCTCGGAGTCGCGGATCGGTGGGAAAGCCGTCGCCGGTGATGCTCTCCCCGACGGCTTTGATGCGATCAGCGAAGGTGCGCCAGGCAGCGTCGATGTCCGTTGCGTCGTCTGTCACCTGTGCTCCTCCGCGTGGCCGGCCGGCGCCCGGCCGGTCCGTGGGAAGCCTCGCATGTCCTCGCGCAGACCGTCAGGTGCCAGCGTCCGTTGCCCGAGCCGGCCCCCAACGCCAGACGCACGCCCCCGCTGGGGATTCATGGCGGTCAGTGCGGAATCAGGCTGACCGTCGGGCGGGCATGGCGGGCCGTGACTCCATCGGCCTCTCCGGCAGGTCGTGCGGCATCGAGGTCCACACGGGGCGCTCGGCGTGGTTCCGAAGCATCTCGATCGCCTCCTTCCTCGCCGTCACCGCGAGTCCGAGCCCGATCGGAGGCGGCTCGTCGGAACGGGCCGCACAGTCCTCGCAGCGAATCTCGAACCGGCCGTCGGCACGTCGGTACAGCTGCGGGTGGTGCATCGCAATGCATGGGTGATCCGACACGGGGGTGAATCCTATAAACCCAAGTGATTTGGTGCAATAGGCGAGACAGTCACGAGAAGGGGGCTAGCTCCAGGGCGGGACGCCCGCTAACCGCATTCAAAAGCCGAAACCCTCTCCTTACGGTGAAGGGGCACGCAACCGCGTTGCTGACGTGCCACGGGAGGCATCGATGGCGGAGCTACCTCACACGCGATGAGCACACTCGCGGTACAAGCCCGAACCAACCCCGCGGGCTTGCTTCGACACTGGTCGCCGGCTGCTGTGTCCATAGCGGGCGCACTCGCAGTCTCGTTGTACCTGGCGTTCCACAACTACCAGGTCGACATCGACGTCTACCGAATGGGCGCTCGCCACGTCTTTCAACCGGACCTGTACTCGGTGCGCTTCGGCAACAGCGGTCTCCTGTTCACCTATACGCCCTTCGCTGCGCTCGTCTTCGCCCTCGGGACGCTGCACCTCGGCCTGTGGGCACTGCAGGGCGTGTGGGCCGTGACCAACGTCGTGGCCCTCGGGGCGCTCGCCTATGTCTCGATCCGGCTCGTGCGCCCGGGACTCGAGCGTGCGCAGGCGGTGCGGTGGGCCTCGGTGCTGGTCTTGCCGGGGTGCGCGCTCAACCCCGTGCTCTCCACCATCGGCCTCGGCCAGATCGACCTCGTGCTTTGTCTCCTGGTCATCTGGGACCTGGCGACCGATCGCAGAGTCGGCTCGCGCACGGTACCCCTCGGGGTCGCGACCGGATTCGCAGCCGCCATCAAGCTCACCCCGCTCATCTTCGTCCCGTACCTGATCGTCACGCGCCGGACCCGGGGTGCTCGGAACGCAGTGGTCACCTTCGTCGCGTGCGAGGCAGTCGCCTTCATCGTCTCGCCGAGCAACTCATGGACGTACTGGACACGCGACGTCTTCGACTCCAAGCGCGCGGGCGCTCTGCTCTACTCGAGCGACCAGAATCTGTCGAGCGTGCTCCAGCGGTTCCACCACGGTCCCGTCTCGGCGTGGGTTCTCGTGCCGGCGCTCCTGGTGATCGGTGTCGCCGGACTGGCCCTTGCCGGGTGGGCTCATCGGCGCTCCTCGGCGTTGCTGGGCGTGCTCGTCTGTGCGACGACGGGTCTGATCCTCTCGCCCATCACCTGGGTTCATCACATGGTCTGGGTGGTGCCCGTGATCATCTGGTTGGCTGCCGCACCCGACCGGCCTCGGCGCGGCCCACTGCTCGCAGGATTGACCACGTTGCTGTTCGTCGATGCCCCGATCTGGTGGGTCCCCACGTCGTGGAAGGTCACCGGACATCCCCCGGAGCTGCACGAAAACCATTGGCAGCTGCTCGCCGGCAACTCCTTCTTCTTCGCCATGCTGGCGTTCCTGGCCGGCATCGGATGCATGCTCGCGTTGCGAGGCCGTGTCGCACCCCGAGCCCATACACGTGCCGACCGTGGATCGGATCCTCGCCGGGATCGGCGTAACCCACTCGTCCCAACCGGCACGCGGCAGCACGACCGCAGGTCCGAGGACCTCGAACTGGTCTGAGGTAGTGCCCGTGGCGCTGGTCGCTCAGTCCGGGCGGGTGGGCTCCCCGTGGTCCGCGTTGGGCAGGCCGCGGCGCCAGTACGCCTTGGCGGAGAGCTGTCCCGGCTCGAGACCTCGTTCGATCAGGAGTGCCTGCAGATCGCGCACGACTGCCGACTCCGCCGCCACGTAGGCGTGCCCAGCGGTTTCCGGCAGGGCGAGTTCGGCGATCGCTCGGTGCAGCAACGCCTTGTCGCCCGGCACGGAGCGATCCAACCGGTGGAGCCATCGGATCTCGAGCTGCGCCCTCGGTGCCACGTCGGGGGCTTGCTCCCCCTCAGGTGCGTCGACCTCGAACACGGCGAGGATCGTGGCCGTCGCAGGAAGGGCTTCGATCATCGCCAACGAGCCCGGCAGGCCCGTCTCGTCTGCGACGAAGAGGTGCCACGCGGCGTCGCTCCGGGGCGTGATCTTGCCCCGCGGGCCGATGGCGTCGATGTGATCACCGACGCCGGCGCGGCGGATCCAGTCGGTGCCGGGCCCGGCGCCGTGGAGCGAGACGTCGATCGTGATCGCGGGGCTTACCGGATCGAACCGGCGGATGGTGTAGCGGCGATTGATCGGAGTGCCGTCCGGGCGAGGCACCCGCAACATCAAGTCTTGGCCCGGTGTGTAGCGGAAGCCGTCAAGATCCGGAGCGGTGACGACGATGCGCTGCATGCCCGGGGCAAGGATCCCGGTGTCGACGACCTCGAGGTGCCAGAGGCTCGCGTCGGCGAGCGGGCCGCCCGCTTGGCCCACCATGTCGAGTATGCGATCAGCAGCCATGCGGTGCAGGTCTACCAGGGGATGCTCCGTCATCGATCGACGATGCGGCGACCGCGTGGGCTTCTGTGCCCGCGTCCCTGAGTGCTCGGGGAGCGCCGCGTGCCTATCGTGGCGCCGGGCAACACCGGGGACGGGAGACCTGAACGATGGAAGAGCGGTTCGACATGGTGGTCGTCGGCGCTGGGCCGGCAGGAGAGAAGGCCGCCGCACAAGCCGCCTACTTCGGCAAGCGCGTCGCCATCGTGGAGGCCGCGTCGGCTCTCGGCGGGGCGATGGCAGCCAGTGCCGCCACTACCAAGGCGATGCGCGAGGCCGCCATCTACCTGACGAGCTTTCACCGCCGCCAGATTTACGGCGCCGGTATCGACCTCGATCCCCAAGCCGTGATCGACAGGCTCCGCGCCCGCGCCGTCACGGTCGCTCGGTCAATGAGCGACGCCGTCGGCGAGAACCTCGTTCGCCACGGCATCGAGCTTCTGGCCGGCTGGGCGCGCCTGGGTCCGGACCGCACCGTCGTCGTCACCCCACTCGACAGCGGACCCGAACGGGTTGTGGCGGCGGACGTGGTGCTCCTCGCCAGCGGTTCGCGGCCTTTTCACCCCCCTGGGATCCCCTTTGACGACCCGGACGTGCACGACTCGGAAACGGCGCGGGACCTGGACCGTCCCATGCGCAGTCTCGTCGTGGTGGGTGGAGGGGCGGTCGCGTGCGAGTACGCGTCCATCTTCATGGCTCTCGGTGCGGAGGTGACGCTGATCGACCGGGGATCACGATTGCTGCCCTTCCTCGACGCGGAGTGTTCGGCGCTGATGGCGGAGTCGTTCAGCTCCTCGGGGATGAAGTTGCAACCCGAGACCGCGGTCGCAGCTTTGACCCGCGATGCCGACGGACTGTCGCTCCAGACGGACCATGGCGCCGTGCTGCGCCCGGAAAAGGTCATCTTCGCCGCGGGCCGCGTCGGCAATACCGAGGACCTGGGTCTCGACGAGATCGGCGTGGAGGTCGATGGGCGCGGCCGTATCCACGTCGACGAGACGTTCGAGACATCGGTCCCCGGGGTCTATGCCGCGGGCGACGTCATCGGCCCACCGGCGCTTGCCTCGGTGTCGATGGAGCAGGGCCGGGTCGCCGCGTGCCACGCGCTCGGGATTGCCTTCAAGGAGACGGTGGACCCCATGACGCCCTTCGGCGTCTACTCGATCCCCGAGTGCGCCATGGTCGGCCTGACCGAAGAGCAGGCCCCCGCCGAGAACCGGCGCTACGCCGCCGGCATCTGCCGCTTTGCGAACAACAGCCGCGCGGCGATCGCCGGCACGACCGAAGGGCTGGTGAAGCTGGTCGTCGATTGCGACGACCGTCGGTTGCTCGGTGTGCACATCGTCGGGGAGGGGGCCACCGAGTTGGTCCACCAGGGCCAGGCTGTCCTCCACTTCGGTGGGACGGTCGACTACTTCATCCACGCCACGTTCGATGTGCCCACGATGAGTGACGCGTACAAGTACGCGGCCTACGAATGCCTCCAGCGCATGGCGTAGAGGGACCAGCCAGCGCAAATCGATCTACCGAAAGGGTTGAGTGAATCATGTTGCACAGCAAGGACTCCGTACGGGACAACCTCGATGATGACCTCTTCGCATCGACCGATCTGCTCACTGCGCTGCCGAAATACAAGTGCCACGAGCACGAGCACAGCCCCCAACACATCAAACAGCTCATCGTTGACGAACTGATGCTCGACGGGAACTCCCGCCAGAACCTCGCGACGTTCTGTCAGACCTGGGCGGAGCCAGAGGTTCGGGCGATCATGGCGCTGACGCTCGACAAGAACATGGTCGACAAGGACGAGTATCCCCAAACGGCAGAGGTCGAGGCCCGATGCGTTCACATCCTCGCCGACTTGTGGAACTCGCCCGATTCGACCAACACACTCGGAACGTCGACAACGGGTTCGTCAGAGGCCGCGATGCTGGGTGGGATGGCTCTGCTGTGGAAGTGGCGACAGCGTCGTCGTGCAGCGGGGAAGCCGACCGACAAGCCGAACCTGATCACGGGACCCGTTCAGATCTGCTGGCACAAATTCACGCGGTACTGGGACGTCGAGCACCGGGAGATCCCGATGGAAGGCGATCGACTGCTGATGACTCCGGAGGAAGTCCTCAGCCGAGTCGACGAAAACACGATCGGCGTTGTGCCCACCCTGGGGGTCACGTTCACCGGCCACTATGAGCCGGTCGAGGCCGTGGCGGCAGCGCTCGACGAGCACGAGAGAACCAGCGGAATTGACGTGCCGATCCACGTGGACGGTGCGAGCGGTGGGTTCATTGCTCCGTTCGTCGAACCCGATCTGCTGTGGGACTTCCGCTTGGAGCGTGTGAAATCGATCAACACATCTGGCCACAAATTTGGATTGGCCCCACTCGGTGTCGGGTGGATCATCTGGCGTGATGCCGAAGATCTCCCCGAGGATCTGATCTTCGACGTGAACTATCTCGGGGGGAACATGCCAACGTTCGCATTGAACTTCTCTCGGCCAGGCGGTCAGGTGGTGGTGCAGTACTACAACTTCCTCCGTCTCGGACGTGAGGGATATCAGAGGATCCACGAGGCTGGCTACAGCCATGCACGTCACCTTGCCGACAAGGTTGCGGACCTCGGGCCATTCGACGTCATCTATGACGGAAGAGGCGGCATCCCGGGGCTGGCGTGGAAGTTGAAGGAGGACAAGGACTACGGGTTCACCTTGTTCGACCTCGCCGATCGCCTCCGGGCGTATGGCTGGCAGGTTCCTGCGTACACGTTGCCGAAGAACCGTGAGGACCTTGCGATCCAGCGAGTGCTCGTTCGCCACGACTTCAGCGAGGACCTTGGTGCGCTCTTGATGGACGATATGCAGCGAGCGCTCGCCCATCTCGACAAGCACCCGATGAAGACGTCGCTCACGGCTGAGGAGTCGACGGGGTTCCACCACTGACAACCGAGAGGTCGCGCCGTCGGCCCTCGACGATGGGATACTCGCGGCCGTGGTCTCCCCGCTGCTTGACATGCTCGACGATGACGAGCGTCGAGCGATTCTGGCGGCAGCGAGGCGAAGGCGGTTCAAGCGCAACGAAGTGGTGTTCCACGATGGCGACCCCGGGGAGACGCTGCACCTGGTGGTCGAGGGGCATTTCGCGATTCGCATCACGACCCCGCTCGGCGATCAGGCGATGGTCCGTGTGTTCGGGCCCACCGACTACTTCGGCGAGTTGGCGATCCTCTCGCCGGGCCCGCGCCGCGGCAGCGCCGTCTCGCTCGACGGGGGCGAGACCTTGAGCGTGCACCGTGACGACTTCGACACGCTCCGGGAGAAGAGCCCGAAGATCAACGAGATGCTGACGGAGGCGCTCGTGGCAGAGGTACGGCGCTTGTCGGCCGCGCTGATTGAGGCGCTCTACGTGCCCGTCGAGCGACGCGTCTGGCTCCGGCTGCTCGACCTCGTGGAGCTGTTCGGCGGCGATACCCCGGTCGTGATCCCGCTCACCCAGGACGACATCGCCCAACTCGCCGGGACGACGCGCCCGACCGCGAACCGGGTCCTTCGGGCCGGAGAGCAACACGGTGTGCTCGAGCTGGCGCGTGGTCGCATCGAGGTCCGCGATCACGTAGCGCTCCGGCGGCTCGCGCACTGATCCGCGGTCGCCCGGTGCGCGGTCGCCGGACGACAGCCGCGATGACGACGTGGTGATGCGCGCCTAGGAACGTCCCGCCTGTTGTCGCTGACGACCGTGTCGGCGCGCACACGCGCAGTGTGCCCGTCGGCACAGACCGCGTCGCCGTCCGGATTCACCCTCTTCGTACCGCTTTGAACGGCGAGGGAGGGTCGAAATGCGAACGGCTCGATCAGCATCGACGCAGAAGTCAGTGCGCAAGGGGATCCGGGTGCTGGCGCTCGCCGCGGTCGCGGGAGTTGCCGGCGTGTCCGGCGCGCTGACTTTCACCACGTCGACACCGTCGGCCAGGCCGGCCAGCGTGCCGTCGAAGCCCACAGTGCCGCCGAAGCCCACGGCGGCGGACGCCAGGCAGAGCACCGCCGGCCCCGTCGCGACCACGGTTCCGGCACCCGCGCTCCACGAGACGGTGGATCTCTTCGGGGACTCGCTCGGATACCAGGCCGAGCCTTATCTCGACATGTTCTTCGCCGACACCGGCAGGTTCACCGTTTCGAACAACACGTTCGGTGGGACGGCCACGTGCGACTGGTTCGGCAAGATGGCGGCCGCCGCCGTCCAGCGTCCCAGCGCTGTGGTCCTCGTGTTCTCGGGGAACGCGTTCACGCCCTGCATGGACGGGGTCGCTCTGCGGAGCCCCGAGTACTACGAGCTCTACACGACCGACACCGAGCAGGCGATCGGGATCTTCCGCGCCGTCGGCGCCCACGTCTTCTTGGTCGGGACCCCGATCGACCAGGACTCGGTCGCCGGATGGGACCGCCTCGACGACATCTACCGTCAACTGGCGCAAGCCAGCCCCGAGACGGTGACCTACGTGGACGCCGCTGCCGCCGTGGAGTCGCCCGGCGGCACGTTCACGTGGCGGTTGCCGTGCATGCGCATCGAGCCCAGCTGTAGCGCGGACGGCACCAACATCGTGCGTTCGCCCGACGGCATCCACTTCTGCCCCGACGGGACTCCGGCGACGCGCGGCCTGACCGGGCCGTGCGACGAATACTCGCCGGGAGCATTCCGCTTCGCTCTGGCCATCGTGAGTGCGGTGACGCGGTACCGAGACCTGCCTCCTGCGGTGCTGGTCCACGTCGCGCAGTGAGGCCTCCGCGGCGGGCCTACAGCTGCAGCGAGACGCTCAGAAAGAGGCCGGAGGACGTGAGCGTGTTCACGACGCTCTCTGCGGAGGCGAGTGAACCCATGATGGTGATGTCGTAGGTGGTCTCTCCCGCGGACGGAGTATCGCTGTCGGAGAAGGACGAGTTTCCGTGGCCCAGGAAGGGATCGATCTCGTCGGACAGCTGCGACTCGGTCGTCGAGGCCGGGGTCACCGCCTCGATGATGTGGAACGTGCCGATCCACGCGGGCAATGAGCCCTGGTCGATCGCCTGCAGTCCCGAGCCGGGGTCGATCCACTCCGCGGTGGTGCCGTAGCCGACGCCCTCGGAGAACACGAGGGCCGACGAGCTCCCGACGAAGTCCTCGGCGGCCGAACCGAGGACCGGGTAGTTGAAGTTACGGACCTCGAGCAGTGCTCCGGTCGATCCGTCCAGAATCACTGTCGGCGCTGTGAACGAGCCCGTCTCGGTGCCGCTGGTGGGATTGAGCACGACCTGGGTCGGCATGGAGAAGGCGGGGCCCTGCGTCCCGGAGTGGCTGATCAGCGGCCCGAGCGACTCGATCCCTGGCAGCAGCGCCATCGTCTGGAGGATCTCGCGGCCGAACCCGGGCCACTGTCCCTTGAGCGGGCCGACGAGGAGATCAGTCAACCGGAGGAAGCCGACGACGTGTGCCGGCTCGCCGGCTGCGTAGTGGTCGATGTCGCTGATCCCCGTGGATCCGTTCTCGAGCTCGTTCGCCAGCGTCGCCGGGTCGTGGGTGATGCTCGAAACATCGATCGGGCCGAGTGGAGTGCCGCCGCCCCCGATCGACGCTTCGTGGCCGGCTGAGCACCCCGTGGCCGGCTGGTTCGCCGGTGTCGTCAGCAGGCCCATGGTCTGCCACGCCTGCGCACTGGCCGGGGTCGGGAAAGTGACCATCCCGAACTCTTCCGAGGTGCAGATGGCCTGGGCGGAGTCGGACCACGCCCCGATGTCGATCGGGATCGTGGCGGTCGCATTGATCGGCGCCGTCTTCGTGCCCGAGGTGACGTTGGCCGTCAGGACTCCTTCGAGTTGGTACTGGTACCACTGTCCCGGGGCCAACGCCGGCACCGGCGCGACGGCATCGGCAAGGCGGGCGATCTCCGCTGCCGCAGCCGGCGCAGTCGGCGTCCTCGCCGACGGGGCCACCACGGCGATCGCCGCGACCACGGCGGCGCTCACGGCCAGAGGGATGGCCCACCGGAGGGAGCGACGGAACCTCCGCGATCGCGAATGAACCAGCGCGCCGCCCGTTGCCGCAACGTCCTGCTGTTGCTCTTCCTGCCGCTCCTCTTCCTGCCGCTGCTCTTGCGCGATGGCGTCGTCGAGGACGGTGCGCGCTCGCCCGAGCTCGTCGGAGGTCGCGGCTTCGACTGCCATGAATGCGCGGACGAGATCGACCTCAGTGTTCATTGGTGCCCTCCAAACCGGCTGAAGCTTCTTGGTGCTGTGGGTCCCCGTGGACTCCATCGAGGTATTGCCACGGGCCGCCAAGCAGTTCGCGGAGGCGTCGCCGCGCCCGGGACATGCGCGAGCGCACCGTCCCGATCGGGATCCCGAGTGCCACCGAAACTTCTTCGTAAGTGAATCCGGGCCCGGCGACGAGAAGCAGGACGTCGAGATGCGCGTCGTCGAGCTGAGCCAGAGCCTGTGCGACGTGCTCGTGCTGCGACGAGAAGAACACGCTCGACGTCGCGTCGTCGCTGTGGTCGTGCGCGGTGGCGCCACTGTCAGCATGAAAGCCCGCCGAACTCGTCCGACCTTGGGACCTCCAGTGGTGCCGGACGAGATTGGTCGCGATCCCGAACAGCCATGGCCGAGCGTCGGGGCGGCTGAGGTCGTACCTCGACCGCGCACGAAACGCGGTGACGAACGTCTCGCCGACCAGGTCCTCGGCGCTCTGGGCGCCGACCCGACTTACCAGATAGCGATACACCGACCCTGCATGACGCTCGAACAGGGCTCCGAACGCGGGCGGGTCGACCAGCGACAGCTCGATTTGCCGCGCGTCGCTCCCCGCCGGTACGTCATCCGGGCCCATCAGCTGAGTATTTCCCGCTAACGGGTGTCGGGTTCCACTGCCCAACGCCCGTCACGAATGCACGTGGCCTCCCCCCGGAAGGGGGTTTGAATGAAGCAGTGCTGGACTGGATTGTGGACACGCCGATCCCGCTAGTGCGAAGTCCTACTGGAGAGGTGCGAGGGCGGCCACATCGGACCCGCTGCTAAGCCGAGGCGGGCGCGGGCCGGTCGGACCTCAGCCAGAGAAGTCAGCTCACGAGGTGGCCATCACCGCTGCCTCGACGATCTGCACATCCGGCGGCTGAATCGCCAAGGGTCCTCCGGCCACCGGCAACTGCCAGACCATCGTTAGGTATGGCGTCGGCGTCTGCGTGGTGCCCGCAGTGCACGGGGCACTTCCGGTGATCTGCAACGGGCCGGTGCCGGCGGCGGCAGCGTCGCCGGCCGTGCAGACGGCGGTGCGCTGATGCCACTGGACAAGGGCGCCGTAG
>DATJTU010000338.1:0-2506 GCA_035503015.1 Acidimicrobiales bacterium
GCGCTCGCCACCATCCACGCCTCCCTCGACGCGGGCGTCACGATCATCGACACGGCCGACGCGTACTCGCTGAGCACCCAGGAGCACGGTCACGGAGAACGGCTGGTGGCCGAGGCGCTCGCCACCTATCCCGGCGCGACCGACGACGTGCTCGTCGCGACCAAAGGCGGGCACCGCCGCCCCGGTGACGGCAGCTGGACGGTGCACGGCGACCCGGCCTACGTCAAGCAGGCGTGCGAAGCCTCGCTGAAGGCACTCGGGGTCGGCGCGATCGGCCTCTACCAGTACCACCGTCCCGACGCCAAGGTCCCCTGGGCCGAGTCCGTCGGCGCATTGGCGGATCTGCTCGACGAGGGCAAGATCCTCATGGCCGGGGTGTCGAACGCGACGGTGGCCCAGATCGACGAAGCCCAGCGGGTGCTGAGCGGGCGCCTTGTGAGCGTGCAGAACCAGTTCTCGCCTCGCTTTCGCTCCTCGGAGAGCGAGCTCGAGCACTGCGAGAAGCTCGGCATCGCGTTCATCCCCTGGAGCCCGCTTGGTGGCATCGGGCGGGCGGACGACATCGAGTCCACCTACCCGGCGTTCGCGACCGTGGCGAAGGAGGTGGGTGCCAGCGCGCAGCAGGTGACCCTGGCCTGGATGCTCGCCAAGGGCTCGCGGGTGATCCCCATTCCCGGGAGCAGCCGCCCTGAGACCGCCGTCGCATCCGCAGCGGCGGCGGACGTCGTCCTGACCCCCGAGCAGGTGGCGCAACTCGACGCGTCCTGAGCGCGGTCACGCCCGGTGCCGCCAAGGAACAGAACGGCGGCCCGGCGTGTTGTTGTGGCCGAGAAGAGACGAAACGAGGTCGCAATGCCCGCCGTGACTGTTCCCGACACCTTGGTGCTGCCGCGTGTCACCACGCCGCCCGACGGTGCCGTCATCCGTCCCGTGAAGAGCGTGACCGACGCGCCGAGCGGTCTCGAAGGGGAGGGATTCCCGGTCCGGCGCGCCTTCGCCGGCGTGCCGACGGCGGATCTCGACCCCTTCATCCACATGGACCAGATGGGCGAGGTGGAGTATGCGCCGGGCGAGCCCAAGGGCACCCCCTGGCATCCCCACCGCGGCTTCGAGACCGTCACGTACATGATCGACGGCACGTTCCAGCACCAGGACTCCATCGGGGGCGGCGGACTGATCACCAACGGCTCGACGCAGTGGATGACCGCCGGGTCCGGGATCTTGCACATCGAGCGGCCGCCCGAGCAGCTCATCGCGAGCGGTGGCCTGTTCCACGGCATCCAGCTCTGGGTCAACCTGCCGGCGGCAGACAAGTGGATCGACCCCCGGTACCAGGGGATCCAGGGTGACGACGTGCTGCTGCTCACGTCGCCCGACGGGGGCGCCCTCGTCCGCGTCATTGCCGGCGAGGTCGGTGGCCACCAGGGCCCCGGGTCGACCCACACCCCTATCTCGCTGGTGCACGCGACGATCGAGCCCGGCGCGGCGCTGACGCTGCCCTGGCCGAAGGAGTTCAACGCGCTCGTCTACGCGCTGTCCGGCAGCGGGAGCGTCGGCACGGAGGCCAGCCCGCTGCGGACCGGGCAACTGGCGGTCTTCGGCCGCGGCGACGCCCTGGAGCTCCGGGCGGCCCCGGCCCAGGAGTCACGGCACCCGGCGCTCGACGTCCTCATCCTGGGCGGCCGTCCCATCGGCGAGCCCGTGTACGCCTATGGTCCGTTCGTCATGAACACGCGCGACGAGATCGTTCAGGCGTTCGAGGACTTCCAAGCCGGCAAGCTCGGAACCGTCCCCGCCGACCACATCGGCGACGCGTGAGCCCGATCCCGGGCGGCGAGGCGACGGGCGGCGCCACGTGGAGCACGGATGACATCGGCGACCTGACCGGACGTGTCGCGCTGGTCACGGGAGCGAACAGCGGGATCGGCTATCAGGCGGCGCGCGCGCTGGCTGACCACGGCGCCCACGTCATCATGGCGTGCCGCGACGAGGTCAAGGCGCGCCGCGCCCGCGACAAGCTGGAGAGCGAGCTCGACCGCTCGTCGCTCGAGCTGCTCCCACTCGACCTCGCCGACCTGGTCTCGGTCCATCGCGCCGCCGCCCGCGTCCTCGCGACGCACGCACGCCTGGACCTCTTGATCAACAACGCGGGCGTGATGGGCGCGCCCTACCGCCAGACGGCGGACGGGTTCGAGCTGCAGACTGCCACCAACCATCTCGGCCACTTCGCGCTGACCGGCCTCCTGCTCGACCGCATCGTCACGACCGAGCGGTCACGGGTCGTCACGGTCTCTTCGCACATGCACCGGATCGGGCAGCTCCGGCTCGACGACGTCTCGGGCGTCGCACCGCGCAACACCTGGGTCACCTACAGCACCACCAAGTTGGCGAACCTGCTCTTCAGCGCGGAGCTGAGCCGGCGGCTGGCAGCCGACGCGCTGCCGACGCTGGCCGTCGCGGCCCACCCGGGCTGGACGCGCAGCAACCTGGCCGCGAGCGGGCCGGG
>DATJTU010000339.1:0-4589 GCA_035503015.1 Acidimicrobiales bacterium
CCACCAGGACCTTCTGTAAGAGCGGCCGACCGGGATCGAACCGGCATCATCAGCTTGGAAGGCTGAGGTTCTACCATTGAACTACGGCCGCGAATCGCAGCGCAGTCTAAAGCCTCTACTCTCGACCCCGTGGACACGCTCTTCAACCGCGTGGGCGGCGAACAATTTTTCTTCGACCTGGTCGACCGCTTCTACCTGGGCGTCGCGGGCGACCCCGTGTTGCGCCCGCTCTATCCCGACGACCTGACCGAGTCCACACGCCATCTCGCGCTGTTCCTCGTCCAGTATTGGGGCGGTCCCAGCACCTACAGCGACGAGCGCGGGCACCCGCGCTTGCGCATGCGGCACGCCCCGTTCGTGATCGGTCCGCTCGAGCGGGACGCGTGGCTCCGTCACATGGAGGGCGCGCTCGGGAGCCTGGAAGAGGCGGCGCGGATCTCGCCGGGCGACGCCACCGAGCTGCGCGAGTACCTCGAGATGGCGGCCAACTCGCTGCTGAACGCTGGCTGAGGACGACGACGCCGGCCACACGGACCCGGCCGGGCGTCAGTCTTTGAAGTCGGGGGTTCGCCCTTCCCTGCGGGCTGCCACCGCCTCTTCGAAGTTCCGGGTCGTGATGCGCACGAAGAGCTGCGCGGTGCCCTCTGCGTCCATGTGGGACTGGAAGCTGCTGGCGTCGAGGCTGTTCCAGAGCTGGCGCTTGGTCAATTCGACGCCGGCGCGGCTCCATCCGTTGATCCGGTCCGCCAGCTCGAAGCAACTGGGGAGCAAATCCGGTCCTTCGACGACCCGTGACACCAACCCGATCCGGTCGGCTTCGGCGGCGTCGACGTCGCGGCCGGTCAGCATGATCTCGGCCGCCCTCGACTGACCGATGGCGCGTGGCAGCAGGAAGCTGATGCCAAGCTCTGCCGCGGTCAAGCCGTTGTTGATGCCGGCGGCCCGAAAGTAGGCCTCCTCCGAGGCGATCCGGATGTCCGCGGCGAGCGCCAGGCAGAAGCCGCCACCGATGGCGGCGCCGTTCACGGCGGCGATCACCGGTTGGTGCAGCCTGCGGATTGTCGCGATCACGTCGTCGAGCATCTCCATCGATCGCAGTGCGATCGTGGGAAGGGTCAGCCCCTCGATGTTGGGCATCGTGCCCGGGTTCTCGTGATCCGCCCCCGAGCAAAAGCCACGCCCCGCGCCAGTGATCACGACGATCCGCACGTCGTTGTCGCTGCCGATCTCGCGCAGGGCGTCACGGAACGGGATCATCACATCGAAGGCCATGGCGTTCATGCGCTCCGGTCGATTGAGCAAGACGACGGCGACGCCGGGGTGAGGACGGCTGATTTCCGCAAAGGACATGCGCGGCATCGTAGAGGGTGCCCACCACTGGCACGAAGGGAGGGAACCAGATGTCAGCGCGTCAAGAAGGCTGTGATCCTCCGCTGTGCGTTGCCGGGCCGTCCTTGCGTGCGATCCAGCGGAGCCGGGCGGCGCGGGCATCCCAGTCGTAGACGACCGCCGTGCCGGCAATCAAGTCGTCGAGCGCGCGCCGCTCCTTCTGGTACACGATGCCGATGAAGCCGATGCCCAGCGTCAGGAACAGGGTGATGGCGAGCCCGATCGTGCGGCGCGCCGCCTGGGTGGTGCGGATCGACGCACCCTGTTTGGTGACGACCTGGATCCCGAAGATGGCCATGCCGAGTGTTTTCCCACTCACCGACCACTGGTAGGTGAAATAGAAGAACAGCCACAGGGTGAGCGTGATGAACCCGGCGAGCTGATGGTTGGTGAGCGTGAAGTTGTGGCCGCTGAACAGGCGGATGGCAACGTTGAGGAGCTCGACGCCCAGGGTGTAGAGGCCCCAGGACGCACCCACGTCCACGGCGAAGGCCACGAGTCGGCTGACTGCACCCGCATAGTGGCCTTGCCGTCCGACGGTCATTTCGGGAGCAGGCATCGGCACGGTGGTCGTCACGGCGTCGTGGCCTTCGGCGCGACGAGCAACGGGGGGCCTTCGGGCCACCGGCGGATGCGGCGGCCGCGGCCGATCAGGCGGTTGCCCCAACGCCAGATGAAGTCGTCCAGCCCGACACCTTGGGCGCGGATGACGTCGAGGATCTCGGTGACGACACCGGTTGTCGACCGGGCGATGATCGATCCCAGCTCGGTGTGCTCCACGAGCGCGTCGATGTCGATCTCGTCGACGATGGCGTTGATGTCGACCCGCTCGATGATCTTCTGGATGTCGATGCGCTCGACGATCTTCTCGATGTCGATGTCGCCGACGATCTTGTCGATGTCGACACGTTCGACGACCGCCTCGATGTCGACCCGCTCGACGATCTTGTTGATGTCCACCTTGTCGAGAATGGCGTCGATGTCGATGGAGTCGACGATCAACGGCACGATGCGTTCGGCCAGCGACTGGGCCAGCTGCTCGACCCGGGTGCCGATCGGATTGCTCACGCGTCGCCCGGACAATGTGACATTCCCGTGATCTTCTCACCTCGGCGCCGCTGCACGTGGGACATCGATCGGGTACCGTCGAATTGGTCGGGGCAGCGGACGACGAGCACAAGGAGCACGCATCATGGAGATCGAGCGCTACGACGACGGAGTTCCCTCGTGGGCCGACATGGGCAGCCCTGACCTGGACAAGGCCAAGGCGTTCTATAGCGGCCTCTTCGGCTGGGAATGCCCCGAGGGGCCGCCCGAGACCGGGGGCTACTCGGTCTGCCTCCTCAACGGCAAGACCGTGGCGGGCCTTGCCCCGCAGATGAACCCCGACTTCCCGCCGGTGTGGATGACCTACGTCAACGTGGACGACGCCGACAGCACCGTGGCCAAGGCGACCGCCGCCGGGGGAGCGGTGTTCGCACCGCCCATGGACGTCCTCGACGTCGGCCGTATGGCGATCCTGGCCGACCCGCTCGGCGCGGTGTTCGGCCTCTGGCAGCCCAAGTCGCACACGGGCGCGCAGGTCGTCAACGAGCCAGGGGCGCTGTGCTGGAACGAGCTGATCACCACCGACCTGGACGTATCGAAGTCCTTTTACAACGCCGTCTTCGGCTGGGACGCGGCGGACGCCGGGCCTCCGGGCGGGCCGCCGGTCTACACCGAGTGGAAGGTGGCAGGGCGCTCCGTCGGCGGCATGATGCTCAAACAACCGGCGATGCCGGCCGAGATGCCGCCGAACTGGGGCGTGTACTTCGCAGTGGCAGACACCGACGCCTCCGTCGCCAAGGTGCAAGCGCTCGGCGGGTCGGTCTTCATGGGCCCGACCGACATCGAACCCGGCCGCTTCGCCGTGGTCGCCGACGACCAGGGCGTCGTCTTCAACATCCTCCAGCTCAAGTCGTAGGGCTTCGCATGGAGCGCCGGCGACTCGGCCGAACGGGGCACGAAAGCAGCGTGGCGATCCTCGGTGGCGCGGCGTGCTGGTCGGCCAGCGTGGAGGAGGCGGGCGCGTGGTTGCAGCTCGCCCTCGATCACGGCGTCAACCACCTCGACATCGCGCCGCAGTACGGCGCCGCGGAGTCTGTGGTCGGTCCCAACCTCGCCGGCCGTCGCGACGAGCTCTTCGTCGCGGGCAAGACGTTGCGCGCCAATCCCGAGGGCGTGCGCGAGCAGTTCGACACCACGCGGCGGCTGCTCCACGCCGAGGTCCTCGACCTCTACCAGGCCCACGCCGTCACGACCTTCGACGAGCTCGAGCGCCGGTCACCTGCGCTCGAACAGATCGTCGCGTTCCGCGACGCCGGCAGCACCCGCTTCGCCGGCATCACCGGGCACGACCTCGATGTGCCGCGGGTCCACCTCGAGGCGCTGCGGCGATTCGATCTCGACACCGTGATGTTCCCGGTCTACCCGGCGCTGTGGGCGCGTCCGGAGTACCGCGAGCCCGCCGAAGAGCTTCTGGCGCTCTGCGCCGAACGGGACATCGGCGTGATGGCGATCAAGGCCGCGGCGCGCCGACCCTGGGGCGACCGGCGGCCGCTGGCCGACGCGGTCGCTGGCGACCCCGCCACCGCCGCGCGCTGGGCCGACTCGTGGTACGAGCCCCAGCACAGCGACGAGGAGCTCGACCTCGGGGTGCACTTCGCGCTGTCGACCCCGGGGGTCCAGGGTTTCTGTACCCCGGGTGACATCGCGCTCTTGCCGCGCGTCCTGGCCTCCGCGGAGCGCTTCACGGCCATGGACGAGGCGGCGCGCGCTGCCGCGGTCGACGCGATGGCCGCCGAGGAGCTCATCTTCCCGATGCCCCGCTGAGCCCGCTGCCGCCGAGACGGCAACGCGGCAACGCGCCCACCCGCGCCCGCAACCGACTCTCAGCCGGCGCGGATCGCGTCGACCACGCTGCGGAACGACGCATCGTCGCCCGGGTCGGGCGGTGGTGAGACGACGATGCCCTGTCCGAGCCCACCGAAGCGGGTCAGGAGGACACCGGGGAGCTCCGTGAACGTGCCCGAGGGGACGAGGGTGTCGAGCACCTCGTCGGAGAGGACGGTCGCCAGGTCGTCCCAGCGGTCGTGCCGGATGAGGTCGCGCAGGCGCGGCCCGAGCTCGTCCCACCCGTAGAGCTCGAGGGTGGGCGCATA
>DATJTU010000340.1:0-2442 GCA_035503015.1 Acidimicrobiales bacterium
CCGGACTTCAACGTCTACATGGACCTGCAGCCGGGCGAGATGCAGTTCATCAACAACTACCACGTGCTCCACGGGCGCACCGCGTACGAGGACGACGTCGCCGCGGGGTACAAGCGGCACCTCAAGCGGCTGTGGCTCGCCACGCACGCGCTGGAGGAGCGGCCCCCGCACTTCGCCGCCCTCGGGAGGCGGAGCCACTGGGAGGAGAAGCGGTCCGTGAGCACGGTGCCGGCAGTGGCCCGCGCCCGGTCCGGCGACTAGCGCGCGCCTCTCGACACCTCGCACTCGATGCGCCGCGCCAGCACCGGCGTCCAGTGCCCGGTGTATGCCTCCTGGAGGGCGCCGATGCGCCAGTCCTCGCCGGTCACCACGCCCCGGCACGATGGCGCGCCGCAGGCGCACACCATGGAAAACGGCGCACCGGTCTGGGTCCCGTAGTCGACCGTGAGCTCTTCGCCGCCCGCGATCGGCCGTCGGGCGGCGATGGCGTAGGGGCCGGCGTGCCAGAGGTTCGGGTCGCAGCTGTGGTTCCCGTAGTGGACCGCGGTCTGCGGCGGCAGCACGAGGTGCATGTCGTCGAAGACGGCGACCGTGTCGACATAGTCGTCCGACGCCTCGAGCAGCGCCGCCAGTTCTTCGCTCGACACCAGGCGGCCCCCGAGGCGCACCACCACGCGGCCTGTTTCGATCGGCTCGGTGGCGAACAGCCCGCGTCCCGCGATCGGCGAGTCGCCGACGGTGACCGAGGGGTCGAGCCACGGCGTCGGGAGCGGCGTGTCCGAGGACATCGAGTCAGTGTCGCACCGCGCCGGGCGGTCAGAACGACGTCGGGGAGCTCCTGAACCAGCGTCGCTTCCGCGCCCCCATGGCCATGGTGGCGTCGATGAAGTTCGCGGGCAGCGCGCCCTCGCGCAGCACCCGCACCGGCGTCACCGTGGCGTCGACCACCGTCGGGGGCTCGCCTTCGCGTGGGCCCCCGTCGATGATGCACGCCACGTCTGCGGCACTGAACGCGTGGGCAACCTCGTGCGCCTGGGTCAGCCGCAGCGGCACCGTGCGCCAGGGCCCGTGCTCCCGGCACAGCTTGCGCATGGCCCGGCCGTCGGGCATGCCCACGGTCACCGCCCACGCACCAGAGTCCGCCTCGACGTCGTAGGGCGCCCCCTCGGCCGTGCGGGGCAGGAAGACCTCGACCGGGCCCGGCCAGCACCGCTCGAGCAACTGGTTCAGCTCGTCGTTCCAGGCCGAGGTGAGCGACCGCACGTCGTCGCGGTGCCCCACCGCGTAGTGCGGCCCTTCGGGGTCGGCGGCCAGGTCGGCCAGACGCTCCTCACGCTCGTGCGAGCCCGTGCGCACCGCGAGGCAGTAGCCACCCACGCCGGGCACTGCGATGACCGCGCCGCCGTCCAGCGCGCCCGCGGCCTCGGCGCCGGCGCTCGCGATGACCGGAGGCTCCACGGTCGGTGGCCCGAGCAGCGCGTCGGGCTCGTTTTCCTGTGACTTCCCCTCACCCGCGGTCGGTACGTCCCTGTCCACCATCACGTCTCGCTTCACTCGTGCCTCCCGCCCACCTCACCAGGCTGCCGTACCAGGCTCGCGCACCCGTGGATGCCAACCGCGGTGTCAACGGGTGTGCCTCACCGGCGCGCCACGAGGGCGCGCGGACGTCGCGCCAGGTCAGGGAACACTTCGACCTGGCGGTACCCGAGTTGGCGCGCCAGCGCCGTTGCAGGCTCGCCCTGGTGGGGCGCCAGTTCGATCACCACGGTGCCGGGACGGCCGAGCCATTCGGCGCCCTGCACCAACACGGCCTCGACGTCCGCGAGACCCGGCGTGCCGTCGCTGGCCGGGCCGGCGACCAGTGCGCGGCGCGGTTCAGCGCGCACCTCGGCGTCGAGCCCGCCCCACTCGGCCTCGCTCACGTACGGGGGGTTGGACACGACGAGCGACACCGCGCCGCGCAGCCTGGCCGGCAGGGGCTCGAGCCAGCTCCCCTCGGCGAGCGAGACGCTGGGAAAGGGCGACGGCCCGCGGTGCGCGGCCCGCACGCCGGCGAGGTTGGCCTCCGCCACCGCGAGCGCGTCGGGACTCGAGTCGGTCGCCCACACCTCGCGCACCACCGCGGGCCCGAGCTCGACGGCGAGCGCCAGCGCGATGGCGCCGCTCCCGGTGCCGGCGTCGACGACCACGAGGCCCCCGTGTCCACCGCGGCCCTCGCCCTCGCCCTCAGCGGCGAGCCGGCGCGCCTCGCGCAGCGCGACCTCCACCACCTCTTCGGTTTCGGGCCGCGGGATCAGCACCCGGGGGTCGACGAGGAGGTCGAGCGAGCGGAAGGGCCAGTGGCCGAAGACGTACTGCAGCGGCTCCCCCGCCGCCCGCCGCTGCGCCATGGCGCGCGCCGCCGCGACGACGTCGTCGTCGAGCGGGCCGCTCGGCACGCCG
>DATJTU010000341.1:0-3083 GCA_035503015.1 Acidimicrobiales bacterium
CACGTAGCCCTCGTCGATCAGCCGGTCCAGCATCTCGGACACCGACGGTGCGGAACGGCCCAGCCGTTCGGCGATCCGCGCCTGGATCACGGGCACGCCTTCCTCGGCCAGGCCGAGCATGGTCTCGAGGTACTCCTCGACGGGCGGGTGGTACTCCTGCGGCGATCTGGCGTGGGTGCCGTGCTCAGTCATGACAATGGTCGGACGACGGCGGGACGTCGAGCGCCGGGTTGCGGTCGAAGAAGCCGTAGGGCATCAGCGTGAACCCGGTGTACTCGACCGGCATGACGGGCCAGTCCTCGGGCCGCGGGATGTGGGTGACGCCGAAGGAATGCCACAGCACGACGTCGGTGTCGACCAGGTTGCGGTCGCGCGCCGTCCACTCGGGCAGTCCGGCGCCACCGCCGTGCTGGTTGGGATAGTCCCCCGCGGCGCGGCGCTCGTCAGGGTCGTACGCCGTCACCCAGAGGCTGTGCGAAGCGAACGCGGCGCGCCGCCCCACGCTCGACGTCGGGTCGGCCAGCAGCGTCGGCGTCGAGCCGGGCAGCAGCTTGTACGCCGTCGGCTCGCCCACGCCGTTGCGGCAGCTGCGGTTTGCGATGCGCCACGTCCGGCTGCGCGAGGGGTCGACGTCGCGCCGGGCCGCGAGCTCGGAGGAGAGGAGCGTCGCCTCCGTGCCGAACGCGTTGCCCCACGGGTTGCGCGCCGTGCCGACCGCACCTGTCGGCGTCGCGTCCACCTCGAAGACCGCGTTGTCGGTGCCGTCGACCTCCATGTCGAGGCGGACGTTGAACATGTGCTGGTGGTACGGCGCCGCCAGTCCCGGCGCCACCATCTTCGCGTGGTCGCCGGCGTCGCCGTTGGCGACGGCCATGGTCGACATGATCCCGGTGAGCTTGACCTCCAGCTGCAGCGTCCCGTCGAGGTAGAAGTACCAGTAGAAGCCGTACTCGTAGTTGCCGACGGTGGCGATGGAGCTGACGACGAGGCGGCGCGAGCGTCGCACCTCGGTGCGGCCCGACACCATGTCCACGTGCTTCCAGAGGATCCCGTAGTCCTCCTCGTGCATGCAGATGGTGTTCGGCCGCGTGTGGGGCTTGCCCCGCTCGTCGGCGAACACGTCGTCGAAGTAGTAGATCTCGCCGAGGCAGTCGCACCCGAGCGTGAGGGAGTTCGCCATCCGCCCGAGGCCCCACTCCCCCGCGTCGAACGCGCTCTTCCACGAGTGCATCGGGCCCGGGTCCCCGTAGGGCACGACCATCTCGCTCACCGACGCCCGGTGCAGGATCGGGCGCACCCGGCCGCCGTCCTCGTAGCCGACCGTGTAGAGGACCAGACCTTCGAGGGGGTCCATGCCGATGCGCAGGGACCACTTCTGCCAGCGGACCAGGTTCCCCTCGACGGTGAAGCTCGGCCCCTCGGGCTGGACGATCTCGAGCGGCTTGAGGTCGGTCCGCAGGGGCCCGTTGTCCTCGGGGTAGTAGCTCCCCGACTTGGGCGGGATCGGCACCACGCCGAGGTCGACGACCTCGAGCACCTCGCCGCGGCCCATGTCGACGAACGCCAGCAGGCCCTCGAGGGGACGGGCGTACCCGTTGTCCTCCTTGCTCTCCCGCAAGAAGGCGAGGCAGCGCGTGATGCGGCGCCCCTCTTCGTGCCCGAGCCCGAACGTGCCGGCCGGCCAGGGGTCGATCTGGACGAGTGAACGGTCGACGATGCCCCTGCGGTCCAGCGCCGCGTTCCAGTCCTCATTGTCGTGCAGTGCGGCCAGGACGGCGATCGACTCCTCGATCTGGAGCGCCGGGCGCACGTCGCGCACGATCTCCCACTGGTCCACCTCGCCTCGGGTGACCGAGACGACCGCCTCGACGACGTCCGCCTCGGGGCCCTGCAACAGGACCATGCGCACGCGCCGGTCGACCCGCACCTGCTCCCCCCGGTCGGCCGCCCGGACCACGTCCTTCGGCGGGTCGCACAGACCGAGATACGCGAAGCGGACGAGGTCGGGCGGCACCGCGGCCTTGTTGGCGGCGAGGGCGATCTCACGGGCGGCCGTGATCTCGTCCCCGGTCAACGGGGCCAAGGGGTGCAGGACGGCAGGAATGGTCGACGTGGGCATTTGCAGCGATGTTACGCGGCCCGGACGCGCCCACCCTCTAGATTCGGCCCATGGACGAGGCGGCCGACCGGGCTGCGCGCAGTGCCCGCGAGCTGGCCCGGCGCACCGGGCACGACCACCACGACGTCCTGCTCGTGCTGGGCACGGGGCTCTCGGGCACGGCGGAGCTCCTCGGCGCGGGTGAGGACGCACTCGCCCTCGACACGCTCCCCTTCTTCCCCCCGTTCGGCGCCGGCGGGCACCGTGCCCACGGGTGGTCGGTGCAGCTCGAGGGCGGGCGCGTGCTCGTCTTCGGGGGTCGCAGCCATCTCTACGAGGGCCTACCGGCCGAGACGGTCGTCCACCCGGTGCGCACCGCGATCGCCGCCGGCTGCCGCACGGTCATCCTCACTGCGGCTGCGGGGGGCATCCGGCCGGGGCTCAAACCCGGGACGATCATGGTGGTCGCCGACCACCTGAACCTGACCGGCCAGAGCCCGCTGCACGGGCCCGAATTCGTCGAGCTCACCGACGCCTACGCACCGCGCCTGCGCGAGCTGGCCCTGAAGGCGCGTGTGCCGCCCGGCGTGCTCGACCACGCGCCCGGCGTCTACGCGCAGGTGTCGGGCCCGCAGCTCGAGACGCCGGCGGAAGTGCGCATGCTGCGGACGGCCGGCGCGGACGTCGTGGGCATGTCGATGGCGCTCGAGACCATCGCCGCCCGCCACGACGGGGCCGGCGTCCTCGGGCTCGCCGTGGTGACCAACCCCGCGGCCAGCGACGGCGCGGCCATCGCCGTGGCAGATCTCTCGGCGGTGGGTGCCGGCGCCGCGCCGACCGTGGCCGCCGTCGTCCGCCACGTCGTAGGCTCGCTGGCGTGAGCGCTCCCGTGGTCCCGAGTGGTGTCGACCACGTCGCCATCAACGTGGCCGACGTGCCGGGCGCGATCGCCTTCTACACCGAGACGCTCGGGCTGGTGCAGAAC